>JAUILM010000306.1 GCA_030432855.1 Bacteroidia bacterium | reverse complement strand
CGATATGGGGAGTTCGAATATCCGGAGAACCAAAACATCCAAGGTCCTGATAGCCTTGATCATCGGTAAAAATGATTACAATGTTAGGAGGTAAATTATCTATTGTCTCCTGTTTACCTGAATTCTCTGAACACGAAAGGAAACTCAACAAAGAGAACAGAAAGATTATCTTGAAATCACAATAGTGAAGCATACATGAGATTTAAGGAAATCATTAAAATAGCTAAAATCCCAATTTTACCAACTCCCACAGAGATCGTACCTTCGATGCAAGAGCAATTGTCAGGATGTCTGCTATTAAGATTTCAGTTACAATCATCACATACAATGAGGAAGCACATATCAGCCGATGCCTCGATTCGGTGAGTGATGTGGCAGATGAAATCCTGGTCGTGGATTCACATTCTACAGACAGGACGCGCGAAATTGCAGAGAGTCATGGTGCAAAAATCATCATCAATGATTTTAAGGGCCATATCCAGCAGAAAAACTTTGCAGTCGATCAGGCTAAATATGATTTCATTCTTTCGTTGGATGCGGATGAAGCACTATCCGTTGATTTGATTCAATCTATCCTGATGGTGAAAAATCAGGAAACGACAGATGCTTATCAATGTAACCGATTGAATAACTTCTGTGGTCGGTGGATAAAGCATGGGCTGTGGTACCCTGATAGGAAAATCAGATTGTTTGACAGAAAGTTAGGGAGATGGGGTGGTACCAATCCCCATGATAAGGTGATCCTAAAACCTGAGGCCACACTGCAAAAACTAAAGGGAGACCTGCTGCATTACACCGTAAGTTCTGTACGTGAATATATCGGCCAGGTGAATAAGTTCAGTTCTATTCAAGCTACTGAATTATTGCAAAGGAAGAAACGTGTTTCATTTTTCCATCTATACATAAAGCCACCTTATAAATTTATCCTGGCGTATTTTTTTCGTCTTGGATTTCTGGATGGTTGGCGAGGGTTTTGTATTGCATCCGGTCAGGCCTGGGGTATCTATCTACGGTATGTAAAAATGAAGGGGCACAGTAAGTGAGCTTCTTTGCTTTGACCTTTTTTATCATTTCATACTTTCTTTTTTTGACCGTGTGGATTATCCTAAAACTATACCTAGGGATGGGTTTACAGAGGAAATGATGTTGCAACTTGAAAACTTAGGAATTCAATTTTTATCAACATCTTAACATCATGCTTATGTATACTTATCTTCTATGTGCCTTACTATTGGCAGTTCCAACAAACCTTTTGGACAATGAGAGATCATCATGGAATAAATTACCTGATACGAAGGCAGAGTCGAGCAAGGCTGCTCTTATTTCATTGGCCTCACACTATCGAAAGATTAATTCCAACTTTATAAACAATGGTAAATTCTTTCTAGAGAGTAGGATAGATTCTGAGACTTTAAACCGGAAGTTAAAGACGTCATTGAGCCAAGCTAAAGCAAGGAATACTAAGCTAACTCGAATTATCAACAAGGTGCGAGGCTCAAATATTACTAATGCTAATTTTTTCGTGATCTTAAAAGAAATCCAAGGAGGCTCACCCTTAGGATCATGGCGTGAGATTATTGATGATTTCATTTGCGTCTGGGATCCTGACTGTGATATTGTCCCACCCACAGGCCCAGGTGGATTACCCACTCCCCCTATTAATCCAGGAACCACCAATCTTTGTAATATTTTGGAAACGAATGCCGGTACTATATGCTCAAATCTCGCGAACGCATTTGAAGAATGTGGAAGAGGTGCTGATCCAGTGGCGATGTCTATTGTTGCGCAGTGTGAAATCAATGCTCAAATGATGGTGCAGCAGTGTGAAATGGCAACTGCACAAGGTCAAAGTTATCAAGCACCAGTGCTTGACTATTCAGGTATTATTGAGGCAGTATGCGTGCAGTTCTCTCCTAGTCAACCACAAACAGAATCTTCCGAAGGAAATAGGTAAAGCTACTATTCATGAAGGTAATCCCCACAGAGGAAGTCGGTATATTCAAATAAAAAAAGGGCCTAGATGGGCCCTCTTTCTTAATTTTTTAGGATGGTGAATCCTCATTATTACATAGCACCACTTTCCACTGTGAATGGTACATGTGTGTGATCCCATTTGATGATGACTTTGGAAGCCTCTCCATCTTCTTCGAGATCAATTTTCATTTGCTCGGTGATATCGTCTGAGTTCATCACTTCTACATCTACTCGCAGAACATCCTTGGACTCATCATAATTGTAGTCTCCCCACTGGTCAGCTACACTATTAAAAATCACAGTCCAGTTACCATCTTCACGAGGAATTGTGAATAAGCTGTACTTACCTGCAGGTAAATCTTCGCCCTCAATCTTCACAGCTTTACTCACCTCGAAAGTGGTGGCTTCGTTCGCTCCCGTTCTCCAGGTTTCGTCCCATGCTTCCAGATCACCGAAGATTGTCCGGCCATTGACGGATGGGGCTCCATAATTGATAGCAACCGTCACGTCGCCAACAGTCCCTGTAGTCTCCATCGGAGGACTTTTCCGCTTGGATTTATCATCCTGAGCATCTACGGCTGTTGCCAGAAAGGCTACCATCGCCAGTAGCAATGAATACTTAAGTACATTTTTAATTGAAAACATCGCTTAACGTTTTGATTAATAATTATTTATAGGAAAAACAATCTCTTGTGTGAGGTTTTTATGGGAATAGAAAGAGTGCGCTTGGACTTGTCACACACTTTAAACCAACGATTGATCAATTTCGTTTGGTATCCTGCGTTAAATTCTTCTTAATGCACCCACAAGTAGCAGCTTCAGCAGCTTATCTTTCCTGTCGGATTTCAATAAATAAAGAGCAGATGCAGCAGAGACGCGCTCAATTCGAGGTGATTTCTTATTATATCAGGACCATGATGTTGAGACTATCCCGGCATGTCCGTGACTTTGGATTGCCTCCCTGGGTGTTGTGGATCGGAGGACCTTGCTGCCTGGTTTTGATTCATCACGGCCTGTTCTTGAGAGAGCCGGTCCTTGCTCCCTATATTTGGACCTTTCTGGGATTAGGTACACTGCTTCATCTGAATGGGGCGAGACGTGCCTCTTTTCTAAGACAGTGCTTCGCACCAGATACTGTGCGGACTATTAGAGTGTCAGAAGCGATCCTGACGGTTTTCCCATTTGCAGTTCTTTTGCTGACAGATGGTGAGTTTATATTTGCAGGAGTCATCTTTGTACTTGGATTAGCTGTGAGCTTGTCTCCGATGACCGTCAATCTGCATATCGTTATTCCCAGTCCTTTTTATAAGTTTCCATTTGAATTCACGACCGGATTTCGTCGATGGGTGCTATTGATCCTGGTGGCGTATTTATTGGGATGGGTCGCACTAGGTGTAGATAATTTTAATCTGGCACTATTCAGTCTTCTGTGTCTTGGGTTGATTTCACTCGGATTTTACAGTAGATCAGAGCCGAGCTATTATGTGTGGATTCACCGATTTTCTGCCCGCGAATTTTTGTGGGTGAAAATGCGAGTTGCCGTTCGCCATTTTGTCCTGCTCGCTGCTCCTAACATAGTTTTATTGCTGGTGATGGATCTAACCCAGTGGTGGCTTGTCCTACTCACTGTAGTGATTTGTCTCTTGTTAGTACTCATGTGCCTTCTGGGCAAGTACGCATATTATCCAGCAGAAATACCTATCATACCGGGACTAGCCATCGCGTTTTGTGTACTTTTTCCGCCTCTGGTGATTGTAGTATTACCTTTTTTCTATCGTCGAGCACTGCAAAATTGTAGAAGTATTTTGACATGATCAAACTAGCAAACATTCAAAAACAATACGGCAATAACGAAGTGCTAAAAGGCATTTCGATGACTATCCCTGCTGGTGAAATTACAGGTATTGTGGGTGCTAATGGGGCAGGTAAAACCACTCTTTTCAATTGCATTGCTGGCATAATTCCCTTCTTTGGAGACATCGACTACGATGATGGAAGTCTACGGGAACATTTGGGTTTCCTACCGACCAATCCTGTGTATTTATCAAAACTGACCGGTGAGGAATATTTACGTCTTATCTGTCTCGGTGCCAGACAGCCCGTTCCGGATTTGGATCTTTGTAATGTTTTTAAGCTGCCGCTGCATCGATATGCAGCCGAATATTCTACCGGGATGAAGAAGAAATTGGCTATCACCGGTATTCTACTCCAGAAAAATGATGTCTTTATTTTCGATGAACCCTTTAATGGGGTGGACATTCAAAGCAACATGCTGATCCAGGATCTCCTGCAGAAGCTTAAATATCACGGAAAGACTATTCTTATCTCTTCTCATGTTTTTTCGACCCTTGCTCAGACTTGCGATGTGCTGCACCACTTAAAAGAAGGCCGTATTCATCGAACGGCACTGCCTGATGAGTTTGCAGCGGTTGAGGCTGATATGGCTCAAGGGGATCATAGCTTAGATCTGGATGTGTTTGATCTGTGAAATAACTCTTGTACTATGGAGATACTAAAAATTCCTCCGAAGTTTTGTAAGTAATTTTTACAGTTCTCCCGCGTACCATTTTTTAAATGCAGGTACACGATCCCGGCTTGTGATGAGTTCTTTATCTCTGTTTGGCTTTACTTCTATTTTTAGCCGACTACTTGAGTACACCAGAACGGTTTCGATCGCATGGAGATTAAGGATATAGCTTCTGTTAATTCGAAAGAAGACTGATGGATCCAGGATGCCTTCAAGTTGCTCTAGTTTATAATCGATAATATATTTATCTCCGTCCATTGTGATGAGATAGACCGTCCTACCTTCTGCATAGAAATGTGAAATCAGATCTGTGTCAATAGAAATGATACGTTCGCCTGTTTGTACCAGAAACCGTTCTTTGAATCGCTTACCCGACAGTTTCCTCAGGATCCTCCTGACATCTGTAGATGCTGAGAAATGATCTTCCAACTGCTTTACCTTTTGGAGCGCTCGACTGAGGTCAGTGTAGGTAATGGGTTTTAAGAGGTAGTCAATACTGTTTACTTTGAATGCATCCAGTGTATATTGATCGTAAGAGGTAGTGAAAATAATGGGTTTTTCGATATCTATCTCCTGGAAAATGTCAAAACTTAATCCGTCATACAATTGAATATCCATGAAGATTAAATCAATGCGTTCCTGATGTTTTTTTAGCCATCCTACGGATTCAGACACTGAGCTAACAACGGCCAATACTTCGATCGATGCATCATATTGTTTAAGATACCTTTCTAGTTTTTCAGCGGCAAGAGCCTCATCTTCGATTATCAGTACCTGCATTAGTGAATACTTATTTTTGGAATGCCTATTTCACAGCTTTTTCCGTTTGAATCCAAATAAAGAGGGGTGGCACTATAGAGAGCATAACTTTGGGAAATATCATAGAGCGCTTTTTCATTAAGGGGCATTTCTACCTTTTGTTGATCCTGATATGACAGGGTCAAATATTCCATGTCGTCCTTAATCTCTATCGTCAGATGCTGATCCTGTGATGGAATGGTAGAACGGATGATTTTCTCAACAATATGAAGAAGCGTTCCTGGGATGATCTTACCGGAAATACCAGGTTCCGTTTTCAGTTGAACACTGCGGTAGGGGAGTGCTGAAAATAGGTCTACAAACTGCCTGAGGGGTTGAATTTCTGTGTGTAGATCAACGAATTCATCGATTTTAGGTGCCAGTATGTATCGATACACATGTGCCAAACGGTCAATGAGTTGATTAGCCTTCTTATGGTCACTGTGCACTAGTGTGATGAGTGCATTAAAACTATCAAACAATAGGTCCGGATTTATACCTGACCGAAAATGTTGAAATTCTGCTTCAAGTATTTCTTTATTTTCTTTTTCCTGTTCGAGCTTTTTCTGGTGTGTTCGGATTAGGTAATCATGGCTAATGAATAATAGAATGTAAATTATAGTCACCGCACCAAAAATAGAGTTAAACATGACGAGCTCTCCCGCGCTGGGAGAATATCCAAGTACGTATTGATAGTATCCTAGCACTGATGCCGTGACCAGGAAGAAGGCAAAGAATAATAAAATGACGATCTCAATAATCACTGACTTTGTAGTGGGTGTAGTCTTTTTATGTTCTGTGTTTCTTGAAAGAAGGATGCGACTACCTTCCTGAATGATGTAGGCGAGAAAAATGCAAAAGAAAAGCTCCTGACTTATGAAATTGCTTTCAAGTTGTTCGACATTATTATTGATGAGAAGAATGAGGAGATAGATTAAAATGCCACTAAAGACCGGTCCAATCAGTCGAAAATAGGGATTGTGAAGGAATAACTTTTTCATGCTACCACCGGGATTTTAACGATGAACGCCCCATTGTTTTCAATAAGAATATCTCTGGAGGCAAGAATCCGATAACGGTCAGCAATATTGGAAAGTCCAATGCCATTGGATGTAACTGTATCCGGCGTACTCGTCAGGTTATTACTGACTGATATCCATTTTCCATCTGTCTTAATTTCGACTTTTAGGTTGTGCTCGTCGTCCACTACATTGTGTTTTGCTGCATTCTCTACCAGCATTTGTAGAGTAAGTGGAGGTATTTTTGTACTCCACAGTTCTTGTGGAATATCAATATCAAGGTCCAGATGTCTGGCAAAACGAGTAGTGAGTAGAAAGTGATAGGCATCAACTACCTGCAATTCTTCTTCGAGTGAAACCCAAGGCTTGTCATACTTATCCAGGGTGTACCGGTATGAATTAGCAAGTCTTCGTATGAAGGTTTCCGCTTTGTCAGGATCCTTATGCATTAGTGACGAAATGGCATTCAAACAATTGAAAAGAAAGTGCGGACTGAGTTTACTTTTCAGTGCATTTAATTGCAAATCAATCTGCCGGCGTTCTTGTGAGATAAATTGTCGTTCTTGTTCCTGATATAGAATTATGGAAGTGGCTGCGAAAGATAGAATGCCCTTGAAAAGTA
>JAUILM010000305.1 GCA_030432855.1 Bacteroidia bacterium | reverse complement strand
AATCCGAACTCAATACTATGTCTGCCTCGATCAGAACCCCCAGGAACCAGATCAAAAGAAGCATTCAAACTGGCGGTATAGCGATCTACATTTACTTTATTGAAAGAGTTGTATACACTGCCGACGTTGTTATATATTCCCCACAGAGATCCCACAGAACCAGATATGAAGCCATTATAAGTCCTATAGTTTTGAAAAGTTTCCTGATCGACACCCTGATTATAGTTGGCCAACGCGGGATTATAGATCGAAGGCTCAAAAGGACTATTCAGCACCTGTAGAAAGCCTGCATGAGCCACCCCATTAAATCCCCCGGAGTACGTTGATTCACCTTCCACCGGAATCCAGCTAAAATCAAAGTTGCCTACATGTCCATATCGGAACAAATTGTCCTCGTGCCTCAGATCTTCTGATCGCTGCTGTGCGTTCTCATATCCAAGCTGCACATTGTAGGTTGCATTTTGAATCAAACGAAAACGTTGATCATCGCTGGAAGACCCTCCTCCCAGACGGTGCCTGAAACGAAAGTTTCCTCTGATACGCTCATCGTACTGGATGGGATTGTTCTGATAGTTGAGCAATCCCCACGCTGTAGAAGGTGTGAATTGATCTTCAATGTTACGATATGAACCACTGAAGGTTACATCAATATTTCTCGTGAGTTGCGCATCAATCTTACCTGTCAGGTCAATGGCAATTTCCTCTTCATTTGGTCGGGCCTGCAGTCTATCTACATCTTCGGTATGCAGAAATTCGCCGGCTGCGAAGGTGGAACCTCCCACCGTCCGGGTTGGGTTCGTCTCAAGCTCAGAGAGCAGGCTCGCGGGTGCTCTGTAGAGGTCCACCGCACTTGGGTTGTCTTCTTCACGCAATCTGAAGCGACCTGCCAAGCGATATCCCAATATGGATTTACCGGCTTTGTTGCGCATGATTGGACCACTCAGGTACGCGTTCAATTCATTGTATCCATATGGATCAAGATATTGGGACGACTCCAATTCAATACCCCCGCTAAATACATTCGAAGGTCCTTTTGTAGTAATAGAAATAATACCACCAGTGACATCACCATATCGGGCTTCGATACCCCCTGTGATCACCTGGAGCTGATCAATCTCAGATTGTGGAATAAGTGATGATTGCAATACCCGCACTCCATCTACATAATAGTATGTGGCATTTGTACGTGAGCCTCTTATGGCCACCTGTTCCCCGTCACGGGAGGAGATGCCGGCAGTTGTCGCCGCAATAGTAGAAATACTTTTTGTGGGCAAATTTCGTATTTGCTCAGATGTCACTACTCCACCCGAGGTTGTATTGTCTTGTTCAATCAGCGGTACCTTATAATCTGTGACCACCACTTCATCCAGAACAACACCTGCACTCAATTCGACGTCTGCCCGGTTTACCTTACCTGCCACGACAAGTATACCTGCTACTCTCTGTGTCTGATATCCCACATAGCTAACCTCAATATCATAGGTCCCGGGGTCAATGTTAGAAAATGCATAATTGCCGTCGACGTCACTTTCCACTCCCTGTAAGAGCACATCATTTTTGTACAAGGCAACATTGCAGAACAATACGGGCTCTTTGGTTTCCTCGTCTACGATTTTTCCCTGTAGTGCCGTCTGTGCGACAACCAGGGCCGGCAGAAATAGAAGAAGTAGACTTAGAATACGTATTCTGTTAACACTCATAGGATACTCAGGATATCTGTGGTGAAGTTCAAATTTATAACGAATTATGGCTGCATCTGCGGCCGGTTCTCATTTAATACAGCAATTTTTTTCAGCAACACTTCGGAAATCTTCCTCTTTGACTCAACAGTCCAACCGGCTACGTGTGGTGTAAGTACTACGTTCTTGAAGCTGTAAAGGCGTGAATATAGGGATTTTTCATAATCAGTAAATGTCGCCGGTTTTTCATTTTCAAAAACATCGAGACACGCTCCCCGCACTTTTCCTGTCTCCAAACCAGAAATCAGGTCCTCCGTCCTGACCACCTTCCCTCGTGATGTATTAATAAGAACGAAGTTTTTGGAGCACCCGCTAATAAAGTCAGCATTTATCATGTGATAGGAGGTATCATTCAGCTGCACGTGCAGGCTTATGATGTCCGATTCATGTATCAGTTGCTTCAGGTCCACAAAAGACACATAGCTGTGCTCCGAGGTCATGTTCTCCTCAAATCGGTCATACACCAACACCCTGACATTGAATCCACTAAGTTTATCTATAAATGCCTTGCCCGTATGTCCGTAGCCAATCACTCCTATGGTCTTTCCTTCCAATTCAAATCCTCTGTTACCTTCCCGATCCCAATGAAACGACCGGACCTGACTATCTCCCTGCACATAATTATTTGCAAACGTCAGAAGCATTCCCATCGCATGCTCTGCTACTGCATTGCAATTGCCTTCGGGAGCTGAAAAAACATGAATACCTTTTTCTGCAGCAAGGTCCAGATCAATAATATCAAGGCCCGAACCCAGCCGTGCTATGAAAAGCAAATCTTTGGTTCGGTTGAGTAACAAGTGATCTGCCTTGATTTTCGTATTGATGACTATACCCCGGTATCTCTCTACAATCTCCCTGGTTTCTACCAGTGAAATGTCCGGTTGATAATCACATTCATATCCCATTTCTTTCAGTCCCTCTAACAGCACTGGGTGAACATCATCAGCAATAAGGACTTTTTTCATGGAGAGTAGTTAAATGACAAAGGTACATTCTAATGAATAGCTTCAGAACCACAATCTTATACTGGATTGTTAAAGTCATCTCATTGTAATCTTAGCCAATAGATTATTATGAAACATGCCGTAGATCAGTGGATTATCAACAAATCTATATCTTTGCCGCCAATCTTAAAAAGAGACAATTCAACTTATGCCAAAAGATACTTCAATTAAGTCGGTACTTATCATTGGAAGTGGTCCCATCATTATTGGTCAGGCCTGCGAATTTGACTATTCAGGTTCTCAGGCATCACGTTCCTTGCGTGAGGAGGGAATCGAGGTTAGTTTGATCAATTCTAACCCTGCCACAATTATGACGGATCCGCTCACAGCAGATCATATTTACCTGCTCCCTCTGACTGTGGAAAGTATTGAGTCCATTCTACAGGAACGACAGATCGATGCCGTGCTACCTACCATGGGTGGACAGACGGCACTTAATCTCGCCATTGAAGTGGGAGAGCAGGGCGTATGGGATAAGTACAATGTACGTCTGATTGGCGTTGACTTGGAAGCTATTGAACTGGCTGAGAATCGTGAGGCTTTCAGAAAGCTGATGAAGCGAATTGATATGTATGTGGCTCCATCTTTTATAGCTAATTCATTCCTTGAAGGGAAAGAAGCGGCTCAGAAGATTGGCTTTCCACTAGTAATCAGGCCTTCTTACACGCTGGGAGGACATGGGGGTGGATTCGTAATGGAGGAGAAAGACTTCGATGAAGCATTGCGAAGAGGATTAAACGCTTCACCGACACATGAAGTGTTGGTCGAAAAGGCGGTTCTGGGCTGGAAAGAGTTTGAGCTCGAATTACTCCGTGATCAGGATGATAATGTTGTGATCATCTGTACCGTTGAAAACCTGGATCCCATGGGTATCCACACGGGAGACAGCATAACGGTAGCGCCTGCGATGACACTCTCCGATACTTCGTATCAGCAGATGAGGAATGATGCAATCCGGATGATGCGATCTCTGGGTAATTTCGCGGGGGGGTGTAATGTTCAGTTTGCACAGGACCCCGAGACTGAAAAACTCATGGCTATTGAAATCAATCCAAGGGTCTCCCGATCTTCAGCATTGGCCAGTAAGGCCACGGGCTACCCTATCGCTAAAATTGCCGCCAAACTTGCCATTGGATATACTTTAGGAGAGCTGAAGAATCAAATCACGAAGACTACATCCGCTTATTTTGAGCCAACCCTTGACTATGTGATCGTGAAAATGCCACGTTGGAACTTTGATAAGTTCTATGGTTCCAGTCATATATTAGGTCTTCAAATGAAATCTGTCGGTGAGGTTATGGCCATCGGACGGACATTCCTTGAAGCCCTGCAAAAGGCCTGTCAGTCGCAGGAAAATAACCGCATGGGTCTGGGTGCTGATAAAAAAGAATGGATTAAAACTCAAGATATACTGGAGCGCCTTGAGCAAGTAAGCGATGACAGAATTTATCGTGTCAAAGATGCTCTTAGACTAGGTGTGCCCAGTAAGTCAATCCATAAGTTGACAAAAATTGATCCCTGGTTCATAAAACAGATCAAGTCTCTGGTCAAGATGGAGGATCAACTGCTACGCTACAACGTTCCTGAAGACATCCCGGCAGAATTCATGTTACAGTTGAAGCAGGTAGGATATTCGGATGCTCAGATTGCATGGTTGATGAGAATATCGGAAGAAGATGTCACTAAATACCGTAAGAAAATTAATATACGTCGAACGTATAAAATGGTAGATACTTGCGCCGCTGAGTTTGAGGCGCAGACTCCCTACTTCTATTCAACCTTTGATTCCGAAAACGAAAGCATTCCTTCTGACAAGGAAAAAATTATTGTGCTTGGATCAGGACCCAACCGAATTGGACAAGGTATTGAATTTGACTATTGCTGTGTCCACGGGGTAATGGCTATTAGAGATGCGGGATATGAAGCGATCATGATAAATTGCAATCCCGAAACAGTTTCCACGGATTTCGATATAGCTGACAAACTTTATTTTGAACCCATTTTCTGGGAACATATTGAAGAAATCCTGGAGCTTGAAAAGCCCATTGGAGTTATTGTTCAGCTGGGTGGACAGACGGCGCTAAAACTGGCTGAAAAATTTCACGAACGTGGAATTCCCATTCTGGGATCTTCATATGAGGCGCTTGATTTGGCTGAAGATCGTGGCCGGTTTTCAGACCTCCTGAAAGAACAAGGTATTCCTTATCCTCGATATGGAGTAGCTGATGATGCAGATGAAGCACTGGAGATTGCCAACAAGGTTTCTTATCCCGTCCTGGTGAGACCGTCTTATGTCCTGGGTGGACAAAGAATGCGAATTGTCATTAATGATGCTGAACTGGAGCGAAGCGTACTTAGCATCTTCAAGCACTTACCAGACAACAAAGTACTGATCGATCAGTTTTTGGAACGTGCCAAAGAGGCTGAAATCGATGCTATCTGCGATGGAGAAGAAGTACTTATCATGGGCATCATGGAACATATAGAACCTGCCGGAGTGCATAGTGGAGACAGTTCAGCCGTGCTACCACCCTATAGTTTATCGGAGAATGTAATAGCTCAAATGGTAGAATACACCAAAAAACTGGCTATGGCACTTAAAACGGTAGGGCTCATCAACATACAATTTGCTATCAAAGACGAGAAAGTCTATGTAATAGAAGCCAACCCCAGAGCTTCCAGAACAACACCATTTATTGCCAAGGCATACAATGTTCCATTTCTGAAGATTGCAACCCAGGTAATGATTGGATATAAGAAGCTAAAAGACTTTGAAATTGATAAGAAACTGGAAGGGTTTGCCATCAAGGTGCCGATATTCTCATTTGAGAAGTTTCCTAACGTCGATAAGCAATTAGGGCCTGAGATGAAAAGTACAGGTGAAGCCATTCGATTTATTAAAGACCTGCGTGATCCATTCTTTAGGGAGATGGATAAACGGAGGAGTATGTACCTCAGTCGATAATCGTATCGATGTGTGGTGCATTCGCAAAAATGCGCCATGAAGACAAAAAAAGAAATTGTTGAAAACTGGCTGCCCCGTTACACGGGCACAGAAGTCAGTGACTTTGGGCAGTATATCATTCTGGTAAATTTTTCAAACTACCTGACGAAGTTTGCTGAAATGCATGATGTTCCCATTCGGGGATTGAATCGTGCTATGCCCAGTGCCACAGCCAACGACATCACCATTATTAACTTTGGAATGGGTAGTCCTAATGCCGGAACTATCATTGATTTACTTTCTGCCGTCCAACCTAAAGCGGTTCTGTTTCTGGGTAAGTGCGGGGGTCTCAAAACTGGCAAAAATAAAGTGGGAGATCTCATCCTGCCTATTGCTGCTATCAGAGGAGAAGGTACCTCCAATGATTACCTGCCTCCTGAAGTGCCTGCACTTCCAGCGTTTGCCTTGCAAAAAGCAATATCCACCACAATTCGTGATTATGACCGGGACTACTGGACGGGTACTGTGTATACCACTAACAAAAGGGTCTGGGAGCACCGTGATGATTTCAAATCGTATCTGATGACGTTACGTCCTATTGCCATCGATATGGAAACGGCCACCATCTTTATCGCTGCATTTAAGAATCAAATGCCGGCAGGTGCTTTACTTTTAGTATCCGATATGCCCATGGTGCCAGAGGGTGTCAAGACAGATCAAAGCGACACGGTAGTAACGGAAAATTTTGTGGAGATGCATTTACAAATAGGCATTGACAGCTTGAAACAGCTGATCAACAAATCACTCACAGTGAAGCATCTAAAGTTTTAATCTGCACCTAAGGCTTTGTCAAGGACCAGAGAAACAGTATGTATTCCCTCAACAGGTTCATGCCTCATATACTGCGTGATTTTCAATGTGTGAGCACCTATCTGGTCAAAGATGGCATTCTGCTGTAGCACTACATGTAGATTGCAGGTAGATCCGGAACAATTGCCGTACCATGCTCCTTTACTGTCGGCCAGGTCCATTGAAAGGCTCTGGTCCAATTCTTTTCCATCCGGAAACTGTGTAAATATTTGTAGATAGAGGTTCTGATAATTGTATTCTGAGCCATGTTCAACATCTAACTGGATGTCATATCGTGCCGTCGTATCGTCAATCACGAAATCATAGATCAGGGTGTCTGCAAAATTCCATCCATCCGGTGGAACTTCACCTTTTTCTGAGAAAAAATGCTGATCGCCACAGGA
>JAUILM010000304.1 GCA_030432855.1 Bacteroidia bacterium | reverse complement strand
TTCTGCCATTTGGTGTATGTCACTAATCGTATACATCGTTTCTTATTTACAAGTCAAAACCGATATCCCTTCGAAAATATTTACCCTCGAACTGGATTTCCTCGGCTTTACTATTCGATTTTTTAAGCGCATCCTGGAGATCCGTACCAAATGACGTCACTGCCAGCACCCGGCCACCGTTTGTCACCACATCTCCATCGCGGCTTTTTGTACCCGCATGAAATATCATCCCATCTGCATGGTCGGTAAGATCAGATATCACCTTTCCTTTGGCATACGATCCGGGATACCCACCAGAAACCAATACAACAGAGGCTACGGTTCGGGCATCGAGTTTAACCTGCTCGGAGGCAAGTGTACCTTTGCAGGTAGCTATACATAGCTGTACCAGATCGTTTTGCAGTCGAGGCATCACAGACTGTGTCTCCGGATCACCCATTCGACAATTGTACTCAATCACGTAGGGTTCATTATCTACCCGAATCAATCCAAAAAATATGAATCCCTTGTACTCCAGTTTTTCCTTTGCCAGCCCTTTTATCGTTGGTTGGATAATGCGAGTCTTTACCTTATCCATCAATGCACTGTCTACAAAAGGTACCGGAGAAACAGATCCCATGCCACCCGTATTCAGTCCCTGATCTCCTTCTCCAATGCGCTTGTAGTCCTTTGCAACCGGAAGAATCTGATAATCGGTACCATCAGTCAACACAAAAACTGAAAATTCAATGCCGTCCAGAAATGACTCTATGACCACCGTGCTGCTGGCTTCACCAAATTTTCCTGACAGCATCTGGCGAAATTCTTCACTGGCTTCTTCATGCGTTTGACTTATGATCACACCTTTGCCCGCTGCCAGGCCATCCGCCTTAAGGACAATGGGTACCGGCTGCGTCTTAATATAGGATAAGCCCTTCTCGAGATCGGCCGTGGTAAACTCGGCATATGCTGCTGTGGGAATGTCGTGCCGTGCCATGAATGCTTTCGAAAATGCCTTTGATCCTTCCAGCTGGGCTCCGGCTGCCGTAGGACCTACCACCAAAACAGATGGCACTTCTCGATTAAGATGATCTACGATACCCTCGACCAGGGGCACTTCTGGACCCACAATTACCAGTTCGATATTATTTTCCCTGATAAAAGCAGTTGCGGCATCAAAATCACCTACATCCAAAGACACATTCTGTCCGACCTGAGAGGTCCCCGCATTGCCCGGCGCTATATAGAGGGCTGAACACTTGGGGCTCTGTGATATTTTCCAGGCTAATGCATGCTCTCTGCCACCACTTCCTATGATTAAAATCTTCATTCTTGCAAATTTGGGCAGCAAAGATAATGGTTGAAAACTTGTCCTTTTTCAGAAGAAAAGTACTTTTGCTCACCTAAATCCAAAATCCCTCCTAAAATAATCATATAGAAAGAAAGCGTTATTCATAATCACAATAAATTCAATGGATTAAAATTTACGATTTTTCGTAATTGGTATAGAATTTGTGATTTATAGCCAGGAATCGTGAATAATCGATGATTGCATACATTAAGGGAAGCATTACGTTTAAGAGTCCTACATATATATATGTGGAGGCGCATGGTGTGGGATATCACATCAATATAAGCCTGTACACGTATGCTCGTATAGAAAAAGAGGAGCAGGTAAAGCTGTTGACGCATTTACATGTGAAGGAGGATTCGCATACCTTATATGGATTTGCCGAAGCTTCTGAGCGCACTTTATTTGTGCATTTGCTAAGTGTGTCGGGTATTGGTCCAAATACAGCTCGAATTGTGCTGTCTTCCATGACACCGGAGGAGGTAGAGCATGCGATTCTGACAGAGGATGAAGTTTCATTTAAGCAGGTGAAGGGAATCGGGGCGAAAACGGCGAAACAAATCATTCTTGATCTAAAAAACAAGGTCTCAAAAGGCACAGATAAGACACTACCCCTGCCTAACCTGAGAGACAATACTTTGCAAGAGGAGGCGTTATCTGCATTGTTAGCTTTGGGCTTTAACAAGAATAGCGTGATGAAGGCGATCTCGTCTGTTCGAAAAGCTGACCCTAATATTAGCGAAGTGGAAGCGCTGATTAAAGCATCACTAAAGCGATTATCCTAATATTTGATGGACACCCAATTTGACTTTTGTGGACAAAAGAAAAGAACAAATAATACGTTGTAACATCATATTTAGCCAGATACACCAGGTACGGACACACGGATTGTATTGATATGAAGAGAAGTGGAACTGTAATTATTATATGCTGGTATTTGTTTTCGATTGCACTGCTGAAGGCTGAGCCTGGATTTCATACTACACTTCCAGATCCTTTTACTACAGCTCCCATCTCGGAAATACAAGATACAGTACCTCCCCTGAGTGATCGCACAGGCCCTTTCACCGATGATGGCAATCGAAACCCCTTCGACCTAAGAGATCCGGAAATTATTGATCAGAGTATAGACTACGATCCTGAATCCAATTCGTACATGATCACTGAGAAGATTGGTAATGATTTCTTCCGTCAGCCTTCTTTCATGACCTTTGATGAATACCTTGAGTATAAGCAACAGCAGCAAGAGCGCGACTATTTTCAGCGTCTCGCCGGTGTAAGCTCCGCAGGGGGTGAAATCGGACCTGATGTAGATCCCATCAAGAAGTTTGATATCAGCAATAGCCTCATTGATCGGCTGTTTGGTGGTACAGAAATTGACCTCAATCCAAAAGGTAATATCAATCTAACTTTTGGCTATGATTATCAAAATGTAGCCAATCCTGTCCTTCTGGAAAGACAACAACGAAACGGAGGATTTGACTTTGATATGGACATCCAAATGAATATGGATGGTCAAATTGGAGATAAGCTTAAACTCAATACCAATTACAATACCCAGGCTACCTTCGATTTTGATAAGCAACTAAAACTGGAGTATGATAGTGAGGCCTTTAGTGAAGATGAGATTCTGAAAAAAATTGAAGCGGGTAACGTGAGTTTGCCCCTAAAAGGAACATTGATCCAGGGTAGCCAGGCGTTGTTTGGTCTTAAGACGGATCTTCAGTTTGGAAGGTTGAGATTGACTACGATTATTTCCCAACAAAATTCGGAGCAGAAGCAAGTTCAGATTGAAAAAGGAGCCCAACTGCAAGAGTTTAATGTAGGTGTGGAGGAATATGATGAAAACCGACACTTTTTCCTCTCTCACTACAACCGGGATATATTCGAACCCGGACTGCGAAATCTGCCGCAGATTAGCAGCCTCTTTAAAGTCACCAAGATTGAGGTTTGGATCACTAACGATCGAAGCGAGACGGAAAATACACGGGATATCGTAGCCCTTGCCGACCTGGGAGAATCGGAGCGTATGACTATCGACAATCCAGACCTGCAACCGTCAGCGGTTATTCAGAATCCAGACATCTCAGGTAGACGTGAACTGCCTGACAATAACTCCAACCCCATTTACCGCAAAGTATCAAGAGATGAGATGGCTCGTGATGCGGTTACTTCTGTTTCTACACTTCAATCTTCCGCATACCGCATGGTCAACTCAAGAGACTTTGAGAAAGTACGGGCGAGAAGACTGCGTGAAACCGAATACACGGTAAATAATGACCTGGGCTTTATCTCAATTAATACGGTCTTACAACCTGACCAGGTTCTTGGCGTAGCCTACGAATACACCTATAACGGAAAGAAATTTCAGGTGGGTGAACTTTCCACAGACTTCCCTTCGGAGACAGAAGATGCTTCTGTACTGTTTGTAAAAATGCTGAAGAGTACTACGCAACGGGTGGATGTGCCGAGTTGGGATCTGATGATGAAAAACATCTATTCCATCCGGGCTTTCAATGTGTCACGAGAGGACTTCTACCTGGACATCTTCTATGAAGATCCCGGAAAAGGCGAGAAGCGTTTCCTTCCGGAAAGCGAACTGGCCAGTCGTCCACTACTTCAGCTGTTCAATTTGGACAACTTAAATCAATTGGGTGATCCGCAACCCGATGGAGCCTTTGACTTTGTACCAGGCATCACGATTTTTCCGGCTACCGGGCGTATGATGTTTCCGGTACTGGAGCCCTTTGGAAGCTCGCTTGCGAAGCAATTTACTGACAATCCGGAAGATGCTGATCGTTTTGTCTTTCAACAACTCTACGATAGCACCATCTTCATTGCGCAGGAATACAATGATCTCAACCGCTTTACGATTCGGACGCGGTTTAAGACCAGTCAAACCAACGAATATTCACTGGGAGCTTTCAATGTGCCTCAGGGATCTGTGCGGGTGACGGCCGGTGGACAGATCTTACAGGAAGGTGTGGACTACGACGTGGACTACAACCTCGGTAAAGTGCGGATCATCAATGAAGCTTATACCAATAGTAGTGTACCGATCAACGTCTCCTTTGAAGACAATGCATTGTTTTCGTTTAACCGGAAAACAATGTTGGGCTTCAGGGCCGACTACGAAGTGAGTAAAAAGCTCAACCTGGGTATGACCTACATGCACTTGTTTGAGCGGCCCTACACACAGAAGGTAAATATTGGTGAAGATCCCATCAATAACCGAATTATCGGACTGGATCTTAACTATAGTAGTGAAGCACCCTGGTTGACACGTATGGTGGACAAGATACCACTGATCAGTACCAAGGAGCCCAGTAACATTTCTTTCGCTGCAGAAGGTGCCGTATTAAAACCGGGACATTCCAAAGCCATCAATCAGGGAGAGGACAAGGGCGGTGCCCTGTATATTGATGACTTTGAAGGAAGTGCCATTGGAATTGACTTAAGAACCCCAACCACGCAATGGGTTCTGGCCAGTATACCTCAAAATGACTTACAGAATAATAATACGCGGTTTCCCGAATCAACATTGAACAACAATGTATTATCTGGTGTAAACCGGGCCCGATTAAACTGGTATCGAATCGAAACGAACATCCGTAGCGAAGAGGATGCTAATGATCCATTTGCCTCCAGGGTAAATCAACAAGACATCTTCCCCAACCGATCGGCGCAATTCGGTATCAACAACAATATCCAGACTTTCGACGTACACTTTGATCCAACAGAAAGGGGTCCGTACAATTTTGATACGCCTGGTGGTACGCAGTACTCTGCCGGGGTAGACATCGAAGGAAAATTAAATCAGCCGGAAACCCGCTGGGCAGGTATCATGCGAAGTCTGCGAAACACAGACTTCCAACAGGCCAATATTGAGTACGTAGAGTTTTGGGTAATGAATCCCTTTGCTGAACGGGGTGATGGAAGTCGACTCAGTGACGACGGAAAAATCTTTTTAAATCTGGGTAACATCTCCGAAGACATCCTCAGAGATAGTCGAATGTCATATGAGAATGGACTGCCTACTACAGGTAGTATGGCCCCTGTGGATACTACGGCCTGGGGTAGAATTCCCATAGTACAAGACATCACCAACTCCTTCAACATCGATCAAATGGATCGGGAGGAGCAGGATCTGGGATATGACGGAATGGATGATGCCGCAGAGCGACTCTTCTACTCAAACTTTATCCAGGAATCACAGACTCTGAATAATGAAGCCCGACAGAAAATTGAGGATGATCCATCTAATGATAACTTTAGACATTATCGGGATTATGATGGAAGTGAGCGGGTGTTTACCCGATATGCGCAATTCAACAATACGCAGGGTAACTCAAAGGCATCGACAGGAACTACCCTTGAATCCAGCACAAACTATCCAGATAAGGAAGATCTCAATAATGATAATACCCTAAACGAGTCGGAAGCTTACTACCAGTATGAGATACCTATCGAATACGATGGAATGGGGGGACTGGCATTAAATCAATTTATCACGGATACTATCCGTGCCCGGACTCAAAACGGACAATTGTGGTATCGGTTTCAGATACCTATTCAACAGTTTCAGACTAAGGTGGGTAGTATCCAGGGATTCCGATCCATCCGTTTCATCAGAATGTATTTGGCCGACTTTGAAGAAGCGGTGACCCTGCGCTTTGCCAAATTTGATCTGGTAAGAAATCAGTGGAGAAAGTATAATCGTCCTTTAACTGACCCCGGGATTGGTGAACCAAATAACGGATCAAACAGAGTCCAATTTGATATTCAATCCGTCAATATCGAGGAAAACAGTCAAAAATTCCCTTTCAACTATATACTCCCTCCGGGTATTCAACGAGAGCGCGCTGTGGGAACCTATGCCAATATTCAGCGCAATGAACAATCTCTAGGTCTAAACATTTGTGATCTGGAAGATGGCGACGCGGTCGCGATTTATAAGAATCTGAACGAAGATTTTAGAAATTATGAGCGCTTGAAAATGTTTGTTCATGCCGAAGAAGTAGACAACTTGAACATAAGTCCTGACGAAACCAGTCTGTTCATTCGATTGGGAAGTGACTTTACCAGCAACTACTATGAGTATGAGATCCCATTGACCATGTCAGCCAGGGATATCTCGCAGGACTCACTACTTTCCAATCTTCAGAATATTGTCTGGCCGGAAGCCAATAATGTGGATATTCCGCTCGATCTCTTGAAAGATGTAAAGGTAGAACGAAATAATAGTGGTGAATCCTTCACCAAACCCTATGAAGGATTTGACCCTGAAAACGGTAACAGAGTCCGGGTCATAGGAAATCCCAATCTAGGGCTGGTAAAAGGTGTGATGGTCGGTGTGCGAAATAACTACGACGACGGCCTGGATAAATGCCTGGAAGTCTGGATTAATGAGCTGCGACTAACCGGACTCAATGAGCAGGGTGGTAAAGCAGCTCTTGCCCGACTGGACCTGCAGCTGGCCGACTTTGGACGACTTTCACTGAGCGGAAACTATAATAGTATCGGATGGGGTGCTATCGATCAAAAACTGGCTGAAAGAAGCCTGGAGGAGACCATCCAATATGACGTAGCTGCCAATCTCGAGTTGGGTAAAT
>JAUILM010000303.1 GCA_030432855.1 Bacteroidia bacterium | reverse complement strand
CCAACCCACCGTCATCGGTAAAATCTATATCAGACAGAATGGGCTGCGGATAGGCACAAAGTAATGCGCCTGAACTAGACAATTGTTGCTGACCAGGAACGATACCTGTCTCCTGCCATTCACCAACCCAGGCCTGCCACTCTGCAGAACGTAATGGTTGAGGATTAGTCAGATGAGCATTCGACGCTCTTTCTCTAGGGTATCCTAAAGGAAAAGCCAACTCTTCTGTAAATCCGGAAGAAATGCTTTCGGGATCAAATGATAGCACATATCCAAACAAGTGTTCTCTAGAGTGCGACACCGAACCATCCGACACTAACCCAAGATATCCTTTACCGTTATGAAAGGTCAAACCCCAGGGCCGCAATACGCCTGATTCCATGACACTTTCACCCACGATTTCAACACCAGAAATCAGGGCCTCCGTTACCTCATTTCCTTGCTTTGAGACTAACTCTACATCGAGAGTGGCTCCACTTCCCTGTACATTGAAAGTTACCGTAGTGGCTCTTTTATTTCCGCCGGCAGCCTCGACAATGTCGAAATCGGAGCGTACCACCTGTCCTTCCAGAAGTATATCAAACTTACGATCACCAATGCTGAAATTCTGAGGTTCTGCAAAGTGCAAAGTCACTTCATAATTCTCTTCACTATAAATGGGAATTTGGTATTTCAAATCACCTGTCAGATATGTTTGATATAGCATCGCTTCCGATGTGCCACCATTCAATTGGTTACCCACTGTAAATGCCTGATATCCGGAAACTCCACCCAACGAAAATTTATTTTTGTCCCATGCCACACCATTGGCATCAGTAAATGGTTCAGCACCCGAACCATTTCTCATACCTCCGGCATTGACACACATTCTGTAGCGAAAGTTCAGGTTTGGGAGGCCGTTTAAATCGTCAATCTTATAATGCTGTACGTTGGCAGTAGCCATTGACAAATCATCACCACTTACATCCATGGCAATCAAGGATCTCTGTCTCAGGTTAACCATCCACAGAGTTTGTTCGTCTTCGGTCAAATCGATATCACCAAATCCGTATGACCCCACCTTATCAAAAGCATCCATGTCATAAGTTGCGGTTTCAGGTGCTGATGTCAATGCATAGGGCATAGTCTCATCAACATCACCATCCACATTCTCTCTCAATACTTCTCCGAAATCAAGGGGATCCCCTATCACATTTGCAGCCTCTCCTATGCTGAATCCAGAAACGGTGGGAGAAGTAGAATTGTAATCGATCACATACAGACCATCAAGTCCTTCTGGACCTAATCCTGAATGTCTCTTAAGTAATGCAGATGTGAAGGCTCGATTCTTTGAGTTTTGATAGGCTACACCCCAGGTGGTTCCAATTTGCTCTAAAGATGCATCCATCTGCGGATCAACTTCCGATCCACCTTTTGATTGGGCGATTCCATCTACCGTGTAAGGAAAAGAAACAAATCCTGGAGCATCGGTCTTTCCTTCAGAAGGACCTGCTTCATAACAGGGAATCATGATCCGTGTTGATCCGGAAACGATGTTAGGACCTGCACTCACCGGTACGGATACCTGATCTCCATCCTGAACGAAAAAAACTGATGTGGGTCCAGCTACTCCGGGCAGACGTGTCTCATCATAACCAGTCACCTGAACACGAACCCGTCCTGACACTTCACCTAGTGTTGTAAAGCGACCAGGAATATCGCTAAGGAAGAAAACGCTATTTCCTGCCTCGTCCAGTCCAGAAACGGTTAAGCCTCCTACCAAATCTTCACCTTCATCCTGAACTCCATTGTTGTTGGCATCCAGGAAGGTGGTTATGGTAATTTCAGCCTGAGCAAGAGGGGTCATCAAAAGCAATAGACAAAATACTGCAAGGCAGTACCTGCATCGCGCAAATATCTCCATGGTAGTGTAGTTTTGGTTAATAGTCCACGCGATCAGACGCGAGTTCCATTTTCATAACTAAAATCAGCCATCAATATGCATGCAACAAAATTCGCGTATTGAAAGCTTATCAAAAGTAGTCACATTAAATCAATAATCTATCTCTTCGTATGATAAATTTTGTGTCAACAAGCCATTTTTTTCATCGAATCAGCGATTCTTGACATTCATAACTGCATTTAAATCAATACAAATATACATTATACAGGGACATATATATAATATGTTGAGATATGGAGACACAAAAAAGCCCTGTTGAAAAACCAACAGAGCTGAGTGAGTAATCAAATGGATATTCTTTATGTCACTACATAACAATCATTTTTCTTGATATTATAGTTTCTCCACAAACTAAAGTATAGACGTAGGTTCCTGCCGGGCCCAACATGGGACGGTCAACCTCAATCAGATTTTCACCTCTTTTCAACCATAATTTTCTTTCATGATACATTTTACCATCAAGTCCTCGTATAAACAGGACGCCATCCTGCTCCTTATCTACCTGAATAGATAGTTTGGTGACAGAAGTAAACGGGTTAGGGTGATTCTGTGCCATCGTTATATTTTGGTCTTTTACAAATTGGAGTCCAAGAGTGCGTGGCAGATCATCGGCATACTCATAAATTTCATTAGAAATAAACCGGCTTCCCAGACTGATGACATCCTGCAAAGATCCTCGCTGCTTGCATCTGATATGTACACTATATAGCAAATCCCCCTGCTTTACGTCAATTGGACTATCAGCACTAATCCAAGCCATTCGTAAATGATCCCTTCGCAGATCGGTGTCATCCTGATGCAGATCAAGCGCTCCCGATTCAATTTTCAGTATTTCAATAGCATCTGTATCAAATACAAGATTAGATTGGATCCCCTCCAGCAAGATATCTTCACTAGCATAGATATTGAAAGTATAATCTTGTCCTTGATTCAAATCCTGGTCACTTATATTGAGGACGTACCTTGAAGCACCTGATCTCGCTGTCGATTCTGAATCCGCTGCATTACCATTAATGTCACCGATTTTCACACCCGTAAAATCCATCTTTTCAATCTGGCCAGAAAGTTGAGTAAGTGCTGAGGTTTCTTCCATCTCACTATTAAAGAACCTCCAGGTCTTTTCACCTGGCAATGCATCAATTTTACCCAGAATGAACTTACGGAGTATTGTCAGATCCTGCACAGAGTGTTTTCCATCGCCATTGATATCTGCAGCTCTTCGTTCGAAGACCGATTCAAAATCTATCTTATTTCTTAGATATTTCGCTAACTGTAAAAGGTCGAATGTTGAGATACCTTCAATCGGCAGGTCCACTTTGGATGGCTGAAGGAAATAGTTACTACCATCCATTTTATATGATCCAAAATCATAGGAGCCCTGCTCATTAGTCACCGAGGTAACTTTGGTACCCGAGACGTTCGTCAGGGTCATTGTTGCATCATTAATCCCTGCTCCTTTCATGTTGCTGACTCTTCCCTTCACTTTACCAATTTCACCAGAGCATCCCTCGATGGGCCCCTGAATCGTGAGTAAAACCTCACAAAAATCAGCATTTCCAGAAGGATCAATCACCCACATTTCAACGTAGGCCTGACCCACATCCCGACACCCCATACTTAATTTGGTAGCCGACGAATCGGGAGGTAAAAGATTGCCCTTGGCGTCTACCGTACCGGTACCCTTCCAGCGAACCCGATAGTCAAGATCATTACTACAGTTATCGTGACTACTTACATTCAATTCGTACGCCCAAATCTCCCCTACGGCTGTATCAATTTGTCCATCCTGATCAAGATCAACTGGATAAAGCTTTACGGTAGTGCTACTAAGGCAAATCGGCACTGGCTTTTTGCAATCCACCACTTCAAAGCGATCAGAACAGACTGAGAGGTTATTGCATCCATCCATTGCCTCCCAGGTGAGTTTATATTCACCCTCCTGTAGGTTTTCTACGTATGCATTGGCTCCTTCTCCCCGGTCTAACGGTAGATAAGTATCATTATACCTTTTGTAAAGTGACCATTCTATCTCAATTTCTTCGACAGGAGTGCAATCATCTGTCACTGCAATAGTAGTATTCAATGTTCCATAGCAATCGTTGGCAATGCAAACCGTGTCCAGGTCACAATCCTGGATTTCAGGGCCATACTGATTCTTGATGTAAATGATCTGCTCATACTCATAATAGTGGTAGTTCTGGTTTCCTGCCCACTCATCGTGATATGGCTCTGTCTGCCGACACCAGTCGATCACCGACCAGGTACGAATGATCTTAATGCAGGTGCTATCCGCATTATATAAATCTGAAATAACCTGATCGTCAGAATGAATTCCAATTTCACGGCACTCATCAGGATAGCGTAATCTGGGTTCAGGTGTTTCAACCTCAACCAGATTACAACTATAGATCGTAGTGTCTTTAGAAGGCCAGATAATCTCATATTCATGAAGTGGACAGTCGTTATAGATTTTAATCTTTTGCTTGACCACTGTTGAATCGGCTTTGTTCGAGCTACAGGCACCTTTAAAGACAAAGGTTCGCTCTATCCATCCTTCTCCACATGATTCAAAAAATGTCTTTTGGGTTTCAGATATTGATAAGCCACAGTTTTCTAAGACCAAACCATTATCGATTGTATCGGTGATCCATTCGTAAAAGTCTTCATCTGTGTATTCATGGGGGTGGTATGGGTTGTACTCATATTCGGGTACTTCCTCCAAACAAATCCTATCTTTTATGTACGATTTGGAAGTCTCCACACCATATAAAGTACTGACATATGAGTCATACTTACCGAAAACCTCCCAGTTGCCCTCCTCCACATGATCTCTGTAATAGTTATTGTAGGCGTAACAGGAAATCTCAAGATCAGGTAGTCGATATTTCACTTCGGGTGCAGACTTGTCCTCGACCTCCACATTGACCCAGGCCTTTGCAATGTTGCAGTGTGCGTCTATGGCAATCAGTTCCACCACGACAGGATGGTCACTACAAGCGTCGGCACAGCAGAATGGAATCTGGTCTGTCCATCCATACCCAATATCACTGACGCACATTGAATCCGGGTCCTCGTGCAACCACTGCCAGAAATTATCATAATGATTTCTAACCGAACTTGATACTGTGGAGTCAGCTGTATATCCACACGCTGTCTCCCAATCTACTCTACGGCCCAGGATTTTATACAGGCTACAATTGTCATAAGTGCCTTCATCAAAGACAGAGACATCTATCCATGTAATCTCCGCATAGGCTCCCAAAGCAACCACTGGATCACGATCTGTGGTAAAATACGGAGCCTTGACATCCTCAGCGATAGCCACTAGCGTGTCGGTACTGATATTATGACATTCGTCCCGGGCTTGCACTATGACCATATGTTTTCCCTGGGGCATATTGGAAAAGTGCAAGTGCTCACTGTCCGGATCTCCATTTAAATATGATAAGTGGTTATTAGTCCATACGATATCAACCTGAATCTCATCATCCGAACCACATGCATCGGAAATGACGGGTCTTGGAAAATATCCATGTGCGACACAATCATAGTCGAGTGTCGGAAACCGAATTGTCTTGTACATTCTATCTGGATTAATACCCCAAACCAGATCATGTGACTCATAAGTGATCTTATCGGTATCGAATTCAATGATAGGACCCGATGTATCTACAATATCAATAATCTGATGACAGGTATCAATGAGCGCCATAGGTCCACTGACATCAATAAGGATCCATTCGCGATGAATTCTAAATGCTCCCGGACACTGGGGAATAATTTTGTCCTCATATTCTATTGAGAAATCGCAGTAGGACTTCTCGGCATAAATGGGAAGTCCTTCGAATGTAGGTACACCCGCAGTGAGAGGATCATTAATATCAAAGTAATCGGCATCACAAGCGATTACTGTGTCCACCGGGCATACAATTTCATCAAAATCTATCCTTCGTAAGAAGATCGTATCGTTGCAGGTAGATGCATTTCCATAGTTGTCTACAGCTCGCCACCCCCTGATTATCTGTGCAGAAAACACAGTATCCGTCACAAGGTTAATCCACTCATATCCATCAGGAATTGGCACCAGTGAATCGGCACAGTTGTCAATCACCGTAGGAATTTTGAAACCAGGACCAAAGGGGTCCCAGGCTCGCAGATCATTACATATAGTGGTATCATTCTCACAAATTAGTTGAGGGGCAGAACCATCTTTCAAGGTAATCCGGGACGTACAGGCCCTTCCGCTGGCTACATGAATGACAGTAGCACTGACTACCTGATTCAGGTAAGCGATTCCTACTGGATTTTCTATTTCCACATCATCACCCACCGTCAACCTCAACTCGAAACTATTGTCGCAATCCGGTCTTCCACTAGCCAGAACATGCTCTGGAAGAACTAACTTCTCACAATTCAGTTCATATGGTATATTGACTTCACTAAAGCAATTGAAGGGATACCTTGCTACGTCATCTGCTACATTGATCACCAGCTCATTTTGGTAGAAACAAGCTCCCACTTGCTCAGTACACCGCAGCGTGTACGGACCTCCGTTCATATCAGACCAGTCAATTGTGATCATGAAAGTCGTGGTACCCGAGACAATTGTGCCACCTCCATTAAGTAGCTCCCAGACATATGTGCTTGCCGGGCTATTGTCAGTGGTAAGACTATACACCTCCTGGGATGCCGGACAGACCAGATTGGAACCTAGTATTGGATTGGGATTTGGACATGGCTGCCCTAATGCAACCGATACCCCTACCATCCAGTACAGCAGCCCGAACACCCATCCTATTTTAGCTGTATTCGACATAACACCATTTGATAATTACTCACATAACTACCTCCAAATATTATGCCAAATCATAATATGTAATTAACTATTTACCAATATTCAAAACATTAACAAATTATATCATGTATACAAGACTCGTCAGTGGCCATTCCCAATCCCTCTGAAGAAACAACAAGACACTGATTGTCAATCCATTGTAGTTTCAGGAGAAAT
>JAUILM010000302.1 GCA_030432855.1 Bacteroidia bacterium | reverse complement strand
AAGTAATAGTGGTAGGGTATGGTACGATGAAGAAGCAAGATATGACAGGTGCAGTATCCTCAGTCAAAGGGGAAGCATTTCAGGCAGCGCAACCGGTATCCATACAAAATGCATTAGCAGGAAGAGTAGCAGGAGTACAGATTACTCAGACAGACAATGCGCCCGGTGCAGGAGTCAATATTGTTGTAAGAGGTGGTAGTACCATTACCGGAGGTAATCAGCCACTTTACGTGATAGATGGCTTTCCGATCGTAGCTGATAATGATGATCCAGCATCCAATCCATTGGCGGATATTAGTACCAATCAAATAGAATCTTTTGAAATCTTGAAGGATGCCTCGGCTACAGCCATATATGGTGCACAGGGAGCGAATGGTGTTGTCATTATCACTACCAAGCTGGGAAAATCAGGTAAACCCCGCATCAATGTAGATGTCAATCGCGGGATATCAATGATGGACGGATATCCGGATGTATTTACCCCTGATGAGTTCGCTGCACAGCAGTTGAAGAATATTGAAGATTACAGGTATTCATCTGTGTTTTATCCGTCGGCAGGTGTAGAATATTGGGAAAACCCAGAAGCATATGGTCTTACGGGCAAGACCTGGATAGAAGAAATCACACGAAAGGCGAGTGTTACCAATGTCAATTTAGATTTTAATGGAGGATCTGATGGAATGCGTTATTCTATTTCTGCCAATTATCTCAATCAGGAGGGCATCATCCTCAACTCAGGGTTCGAGCGAATGAATGTCAATGCCAATTTCGAACAAAAGTTGGGAAAAAATACCCGCATAGGAATTACCCTGAAAGTTTCTAAGATAGAAAACTTTGGCTTGATCAATACTTGGGAGGAAGGAACAATCATCAAAAAAGCACTTCAGTCGAGTCCATTTATCGCTGATGATTTTTCTTCGCTGGATGTGGGTGCCGGAGGCAGTGACCTTAATGCCTGGAACAATGAAAATATAAGAAATTATGTCAATAACGTAGATAATCGCTTCGAGACTACCAGGTTAATGGGTAACCTGTTTTTTGAGCAGGAGCTGATTGACGGCTTAAAGTTTTATACCAGTTATGGTTTCAATTTATCTTCTAAGGATGAAACTCGTTTTTTACCGATTGATACCAGGCGTGGTAGCGTAATAGGTGGTAGTGCAGACTTTTATGAAAGAGATCATCAGAGATTTGTCTATCAATCCAGACTCAGCTACAACAAAGTGATCAGTGAACATAGTTTTGGAGCTACTGCCGTTTTCGAGACGACAAAAGAGATAGGAGACAATTTTTATTCAGGTGTCCAGGGTTTTGAAGATGACTCACGGGGTATTTATGACCTCTCATCCAGTACTAACTTTATTAAACCAAATAATTATCATTGGGAAAAAGGGTTGATTTCATATCTGGGAAGGTTTAATTACTCATATAATGGTAAATATCTGCTGACTGCTTCTCTCAGAGCTGATGGGTCGTCACTATTCGGGGAAAATAATAAGTTTGGTTATTTCCCGTCTTTAGCACTTGGATGGGTAGTCTCTGATGAAGCTTTTATGGAAAATATTGAGTTTTTTGATTTATTTAAAATCAGGGCTTCATATGGTGTGACAGGAAACAATCAGATTGATGCTTACAGTAAACTGGCAAGGTTACAAACACAATCTTATGTCCTTAATGGTGAACTTATAGCAGGTGCCGTACCATCTACTATGGCAAACAATGATCTGAGATGGGAGAATACAGATCAATACAATTTGGGTATTGATCTGGGATTTTTTAAGAGCCGACTTATGGTCACAGGAGAAGTGTATTATAAGGAAACAACAGATATGTTGCTTCAGGTGCTACTTCCACCTACTTCTGGATTTACGCAGGCCGTTATTAATGTAGGCTCTATGAGCAATAAGGGGATAGAGTTGGCCATTAATTCTGTGAATGTGGAAAGGAAGAATTTCAAGTGGACAAGCGCTTTTACCTTTTCAGCAAATCGGGGAAAAGTATTGAGTCTGGGAGATACTGACGAAATGTTTTTTACCAGAGGCTTTTATTCAAAAGTCACTGATGATATACTTCTGAGGGAAGGTGAGCAGATCGGTATCTACTATGGATACATCGAAGATGGAATCAACAACAGCTATAATGAAATAGAGAATAGTCCCACCATGCTGGCAGGTCTTGAAAGTGTGCCTGGTATGACTAAGTTCTATGATGTGAATGGAGATGGTGTGGTGAATCAATCAGATAAAGTACCTCTAGCCAAGACAGTTCCTGATTTTATTGGGGGGTTAAACAATCAAATTAATTATCGAAACTTTGATTTGAATTTTTTCTTTAGATGGAGCTATGGGAATGATGTAGTTAATGGAAATGTCACTTTTCTGGACAGAGTGATCAGCGGATTTTGGAATACCATGCCTGCCTATGCAGATTATGCATACTCTCCAAGAAATCCAGACGGCACAGTGCATGGCCTGGTAACAGATACGTACGCAGGATTTATGAGGAGTGGCTACATAGAGGATGGCTCATTCTTAAAACTTGACTATGTCACCTTGGGATATACTGTAAATGAATCTTTATTGACCAGAATAGGGATCAGAAAATTCAGGGTATATGCAAGAGTGACTAACCCTTGGATGCTGACGAGATATAGCTGGTTTGACCCAGAGGTGAGTACCGGATATGGTGTGCCAGCCCGAATTGGCCCTGGTGTAGATGTGGGTACATATCCAAGAGCAAAAACTTATACAATAGGGTTGTCATTAGGGCTATAGAATTATTAAAAACAGAGTAGAATGAAAAGCATTAAAATAATATTCGTTTTATTGATCGTATTTGGAGTGGTAGGATGTTCGGATTTTTTGGAGGAAGTGCCAGAGTCGTTTGCAGCCCCCGAAAATCTCTATGTTGATGAAAGTGGAGCTATTCAAGGAGTTACGGGAGCTTATGGTGCTTTGCAGCGTCCTGGAGTTTATAATGAAATTGGGTATTTTCTGGTAACAGATGTGACCAGACAGGCAGTTTGGAATGTTTGGGGGGGTACTGGAACATTCGTATATACCTCAGAAAACGCTGAGATCATTTTACCACTTTGGAGAGATCATTTTCTCGGGGTAAATGAAGCCAATGCTGCGATCAGTAACATTCCGGCAGTAGATATGGATATAGACCTTAAAAATCAATTGCTGGCTGAAGCCAAATTCATTAAATCACTATTGTACTTCAATTTAGTCAGGTATTTTGGTGATGTTCCATACAGGGAAACAGAGGTTAGTTCTTTAGATGATCTGGAGGTGCCAAGAGATCCTGTGTCTTATGTATATGAACGAATTATAGAAGATCTGGAATTTGGTGTGGAGCATCTTGGTGTAAAAGGAGAAGTGGAAACGGGAAGAGCTACTGTAGATGCTGCAAAAACACTTCTTGCCAAAATATATCTAACCAGAGGGAGCATGGCAAAGAGAGATGGAACAGGAGATGGCAAAGCGGATTTTCAAAAGGCTATGGACTATGCCAAAGAAGTGATAGACGGGGGCAGATATAGCTTAGTAGAATACTATCCGGATGTATTTGCCAATGATAACAAAAACAATAGTGAGATCATATTTGCTGTCCAGTATATGTCTGGAGTAGGTGAGACCAGTCGGATAGGCATGAACATGGGGATTAATGGTCAGGGTGACCAGCTCGTGAATGGTTCAAGCTGGGGAAATATCACAGCTACTGACTATTACTCAAGTATGTTTGATCCAACCGATATCGTAAGACGGGAGTGGAATACACCTTGGATAACCGTAGATGGCCCAAACAGCCTGATTGAGTGGGAAAATATGGGTGCCGGTCCACAAGAAGGAGCACAGAGAAGGATTGGGAAGTTTAGGAGATTTCCTGTCAGATCTGCGAGTTATAACTTTTTTGATCATGATACTAACTGGCCGGTTTTCAGATATGCCGAAGTTTTACTAATCTACGCTGAGGCTATTAATGAAGTAAATAATGGACCAAACTCAGAGGTAGAATGGGCGCTAAATGAATTGAGAAAGCGAGCCAGAACAGTAAATGGAGATGGAACGAAGTATTACCTGCACTATGACGTAAGACCAAGAGTCCTTTCTTACAATGCTGCGATACTTCCCGATATTGCTTTTAGCACATATGATTATGCGCAGACCATGAAATACATAGAAGATGAGCGTGCAAGAGAGCTGGGAGGTGAAGCAAAGAGATGGTTTGATCTGGTGAGATGGGGAAAACTAGTGGAGAATGTAAAGTTTTTACTGGATTATATTCCCGATGGACGTACACAGCCAGAAAGAGCATGGGATCTTCAGGCCAGCAATGTGGATGAGCATCATTTGTTGTTGCCAATTCCAAATCAGGAATTTCAGGAAAATACACTGATGACCCAGAACCCTGGCTATTGATCACTTAAAAAGCATAAAGAAATGATGAATTCATATATAAAATCACTAGAGTTTTTAATAATTGCAGTAATAGCTGTTTTTCTATTTGGATGCGAGAAAGAGATTGAAGGGCCTTCTGTAAGCATTACCGCTACTCCTTCCACAGTAAATGCTGGGGAGATGGTAACATTTGATATCACGGGAGATGCGGAGACCTTTGCCATTTTTACAGGAGATGATGGTCATAATTATGATAGTAGTTTTCTGGTTATTGCAGATGGGAAAGACTTGGATTTGGGGGTGTTGGTACTCACCAATCAGCGACTGGATATCGCTGAATTTTGGCTGGAACTGGAAGTGAAGGATTTTAATGAAGAAATCAAAAGTGCAAATGAAGATTTGAGGAATGATACGACTATTCTCGAATCAGATAAGATTTATCAAGATACGGTAGTCTTTGATGATTTGATAGCCAGTCTCAAAGCGAACATTGTGGGTGTAGAATTCCCGAATGCAGACAATGCTTCTTACAATACTGCCATTGCCATGTTTGGAATGGTGGATACCGCTGAGGATTTGGTGGATGATTTTTTCGAAGATCAGGGAACGTATTTAGCACCGGCTGGCGGTTACCACAAAGGAGTAGCTTTGAACAGATTTGATTTGGGATATACCTATGTATATGATACTCCGGGAACTTATGTGGCTACTGTGGTGGCTACAAATATCAGTACAAAAAAGTACTCGGGAGATGGGTATAAGACCGATCGATCAGCCACTGCCAGTGAATATAATTTTGAACGTGTGATCAGACAAGTGACCATTGTCGTTAATTAATGTATTTCTTTAAAACGGAACGAAGCGGTTGAATATATACTATCTAAACATACTAACATTAGGTAAGTGGTATGTATGGATTGGGAGAAAGTTTTTGGGGAAATACTTTTAGGAATTGGTGACTTGATTGGGAATTTGTTTCCGAATTTGATGGAAAATCCTTCTACCACGTGCTTAACATTATTGAAAATTGAAAATGAATAAATTAGTAATAGCGACATTATTTTTTTTGGTGATTTTTTCAACCTATTCGCAGCAGTCGATTAGTCTTGAAATAAAGACTGGTGAGTATTGGTGGGCAGGTTTGAGTTCGCTTGGGCATCAGACACCCTATGATCAGTCATCTGTTTTCTCGTGGGATCTTTGGGGAAACAACAAAGGCAATCAGGCACAACCTCTATTATTGTCTGATAAAGGCAGGTATATCTGGAGCGAGGAGCCATTTAAGTATGAATTTAATAAAGGAGTTTTGCAGGTAAGTGTGAGGAGTGGAAAGATTGTCTCGGGGCGGGCAGGAGAAAACCTAAAATCTGCTTATGATTATGCTGTGAAAACATTTTTTCCTCCAAACCAGCAAATTCCGGCAGAAATACTGTTTACTCATCCGCAATACAATACCTGGATAGAGCTGACCTATGATCAAAATGAGGAAGACATATTGAAATATGCCCGGTCTATCATAGATAATGGCTATCCTCCTGGAGTTTTGATGATTGACGACAACTGGCAGGAAGACTATGGTACTTGGAGATTTTCGGCACGCCGATTCTCTGATCCTAAGGGTATGGTGAAGAAATTGCATGAAATGGGTTTCAAAGTAATGCTATGGGTATGTCCATTCGTAAGTGCCGATTCTGAGGTATTTCGGTATTTAGCAGAAGAAGGTATGTTGCTACTGGATCAGGATAGAACTCAAGAAATATTGTGGGCAAATACCAGAAACAAAGCTGCATTGATCCGATGGTGGAATGGTGCAAGTGCCTGCCTTGATCTGAGTAATCCTAAGGCTAGGTCATGGTTCAAGGGAGAATTGGATTACTTATCGAAAGAGTACGGCGTGGACGGATTCAAATTTGACGCAGGAGATGCAAATTTCTATACTGGAAACCTGGTTTCATTTAATCCTGCCACACCCAATGATCATACTACTTTTTTTGCTGAAGTTGGATTGGATTTTCCACTAAACGAATACCGGGCTTCATGGAAAATGGCAGGTTTACCGTTAGTCCAAAGATTAAGAGATAAAGAACACAGCTGGGAAGACTTACAAAAGCTCATCCCAGACCTTATGTCACAGAGTGTGATGGGTTATGCCTATACATGTCCGGATATGATTGGTGGAGGAGAGTATCAATCTTTCAAAAATCTGTCGAATATAGACCAAGAACTTATTGTACGTTCTGCACAGGTACATGCACTCATGCCTATGATGCAGTTTTCGGTATCACCATGGAGAGTGCTGTCAGAAGAAAATAATAAAATATGCAAACAGGCTGCACTACTGCATCAGGAGATGGGAGACTATATTCTTGAACAGGCCAAAAAAGCCTCAATTACAGGTGAGCCAATTGCCAAACCAATGGAGTTATGTTTTCCGGGTAGCGGATATGCGCACATCAAAGACCAATTTGTATTAGGTGATCATATAATTGTAGCTCCGGTAGTAGAGCAAGGAGTAAGGGAAAGAACCGTGGTTTTACCAAAAGGAAAATGG
>JAUILM010000301.1 GCA_030432855.1 Bacteroidia bacterium | reverse complement strand
TCGCTGGGAAAGTTTTGTATGGTCTTGTCCTTCTCCCAAATCATGGTAGTCATCCAGGCCCATGATATCCACATAGTCATCACCCGGGTATCGCTCCAGATAATCCTCCTGCGTATTAAAAACATCAGGTGAATACGCATATATCAAATTATGAATACCTTTTGTGTCACGCAGATATTCAACCGTAAAACGCCACAATGACTTGTAATCTTCTGCAGTACATAAATTTCTACCCCACCAAAACCAACTTCCGGTGTGCTCATGATAAGGACGAAAAATTAAGGGTATAGGACGCTTTCGGAAAAAGCCAACCTCCAGATCAAGCACAAACTCAGCAAATAGGTCCAACTTAGCTCTGAAAGCATCGTGATGTATCCCACCAGGAAGTATGTGCTTTACAACATCTCCACCTGTATCCCATGTGTCCCCTCCCGTGGCAAAATTGTCCATGTGCCAGGCTAACGTATTGATTCCCCCCATCTTGTATACACGCTTGATCCATTGCTTCATTTGCTCAAAATCCACTGAATCGATATTGTATGAGTACTTGCCAAGTTTACTTAGCTCCCAGCCTACCACGGCAGGATGACTACCTACCAGGTCCTTAACATCCGATCTTGATCGATGCCACTCCTTCCAATGCACACCGTAGGCCAGTGCATCCTGATGGCCAAATAGAATTTGCTTGCCTCTCAGTGATTTTAGGTTAGCATACAGAGCTCGCACTTCGTCAGTGGCCTCTGGGTCTACCAGGACTACATCTTGCGCATTCTGTGCATGAATATTCATTCGACTTACACATATCAGAATAAGAAACAGGATAAATCTTCTCACTTACAGCAGTATTAATTGTAAGCATGAAAAATAGGCAAAAATAGTGATGAGGGTGCGAGAATAATCTTTGGGAAGACGTGGTGAGAAAGTACCACAATTTTGGAAGGTGGATGGATAATCTCAGGACACACATCGAAGTCTACATTTAGTATGAACTCCGACATGTGGGAAGCTTTGTAAGCTAGTCTTTCTTCCTTGAGATATTATGGTTTTAGTGTTCTGCTTGCATGTTTGGGGTCCACTATCCCTGACCGTATTTTTCCAAACGATATCTTGCGTCCAAAATCTCGTTACGACGCTCCACAGATTTCTTCGTATAATATTTTCTGTTGCGAAGCTCCTTCATAAGTCCAATACGTCGATGCTTGCGTTTATATCGTTTTAGGGCTCTGTCAATGGATTCAGTGTCTTTTACATCAATAATAATCATACACAATTTGGTTTTAAATAAAAAAATATAGTTTTTCCATAAGCCGTAAAGCTCATGAATTGATCTCAAAACGAGGCTCTCAGCATTTCATCAGAAAATGAGAAGAGATTCCGAAAACTGATCCAGGAGTACAAAAGAGAAGACATTCAAAAGATTTGACGATCGAACATCCGAACTAAGCGAAGAGAAATCAACTTAGAAGAGGCACACCACTTTGATCAGTACAAAGACCGTTACAAAGATAATAACTTAGTTCACGTATCAAAAGTTCCCTGATAGCGACTGAAATACATCGTGATAAAGATCACGACTATCAGTGAGGACGATCAACAGAGGAAAGGACAATTGACAATAGATTAGGTGTTCATGAAACAAACTACAACGAGTAAAAGAAATACTATGAAAAATACGAAGCATATCGGGTATACAGATGCATTAATTGCCATGGAGCTTGACACACCGGATCCCCCTATGTTGTCCACATTGAAAGATCTAAAACCAGTGATTTCGGCTCGGCATATGATTTTTGCACATGCTATTCCCAAGTATAATTCTGCCGACCCATTATATGCAGCTTATCCACACCGTGTCCTGGACCTGCATCAAAAAGAACAAGATCGAATAGCGGAAGTGATGCAAAATACGGTAAAGGACTATTTAGGGTCTGAAGTTGCAGAAGCCTCCAGCTATGTGGTGACGCAAGGTGACCCGCTTAGATCTATTGTCGCACTGTGTGAGGAGCAAGAAGCAGATCTGGTTGTGATAGGCAGAAGTCAGAATAAGTATCATGAAATAAAAGCCAAAAACCTCATCAGAAATGTGGATGCGGATGTGATGATCGTACCCGACACTACACATCAATCTCCCAAAGTGATATTGGTGCCTATCGATTTTTCGGAAAATTCACTAAAGGCCCTGAAAATGGCAAGTGCCATGCAACAGGGTACTGAGCATAACATAGAACTTCACATCATCAATGTTTTTCAAAGACCCAGCCTAATGGCTTTCGAGCTTGATATGACGGCCGAACAATTCGAACGTCAAACTGCCATCAATCACCGTGAAGGATTTGAAAAATACATGAATGAGCATTTTCCCGGTTGGGAAAAAGAGATGAAAGGTATTTTAGTACAAACAGAAGGTCCGGGCATCTCTAAACGCATTTTGGAGCAAGCCGAGCAAATATCTGCAGATATGATTATCATGGGTGCGAAAGGTCATTCTCCATTAGCGCGACTTCTGATTGGTAGTACTACTGAAGCACTACTGGATCGCAATAATAAATATCCAACGATTATTGTTCGGTAGCGGATCTCCGGAGGCCGGTCTTCTGGACGACCTTGTGCGCTTGTCTCCTGGTCACCTGGTGGTCCGGTCTCTAACTGTATGGATAAATTAGTTTATATTTTCCTTTATTGCGCAGTTCTGATTTAAGAGAATAAAATCAAGCAGCCTCTTTATACTGAGGTATCCTTAGCATGACCTGAGTACCATTATGGCTGACCGTAGTCAAAACCCCTTCGACTTGTGTCACTAGTGCTTCTACCAGCCGATTTCCGAAAGACTCCTTCCCGATGTGCTTAGGATTATAACCCACTCCATCATCCTTCATTTCCAGAATGAGATCTTCGACATCTTCCTTCAATGACAAATTGATAATCCCCCTTCGCTGATCAGGAAAAGCATGTTTTAGAGAATTACTCAGCAATTCATTAATTATCAAACCTAACGGAACTAAAAGATCGACATCCAGATGTAGATCATCAATATCCATTTGTAATAAGACTTTATCTGGTGCTATATTATAGGAAGTAAAAAGATTTCCAACTAATTTCTCCAGATAAACCGGAACACTGACATTCGTAAGGTTCTCACCCTGATATAAATCCTGATGTATCATGGCCATAGATTGCACCCTGTTTTGTCCTTCTACCAGGGCGGTTAGTGCCTGTCTGTCTATAACATATTCTGACTGCAAACTAAGTAAGGAAGAAATAAATTGAAGATTATTTTTCACCCGATGATGAATCTCACGGATCAAGACTTCTTTCTCTTGTAGAGACTTCGAAATAATTACATTTTGACTCTTTGTTTTCTGCAATAACCGATACACCCAGTATAATAATACTGCAAAAACTAAAAAACCAATAGCAAGAATCCAAAATCTCTGTTGGGCATTTTTTAGATGTAGATTGGAAAGGGCATTTTCACTTTCCAATGTCCTGATCCGAGCATCCTGAACGCTTTTTTGATATTTGCTCTCCATATCAAGCAACGCTCTCTCACGATCCAGTGCATCAATAGAATCACTTAAATGATGATAGAGACGCGTATGGTGTAAGGCTAGTCCTGGATTTCCTGCCTGATCATAATACATCGCCCACAACCGCTGCAAGCTCTGTTGCCGATATATATCATCGGACGTAAGCGTAGTTTCTAATGAATTTAATTTTTCACGGGCTGCTGAAAGACTATTATTGATTAAATAATATTCAGCCTGAGTGATCATTAATTGCTGTGAAAGTACCGGACTTTCAAAGAGTGCGACCAGGTTTTCCAATTCAGTAAATTCACGCTGCGCTGCTCCAAGGTTATCCCTATTCGCCATTCGCACACGAAGGTCACCCAGCATGGCAGCTACAACAAAACTCTGACTTGTATTTTGGTCACCTGTTTCGACCGCTTGTGCAAACCAGCTCCTGGCTTCACCATATGCTTTATCTTTTAATGCACATTCACCCAGTATAACCTGGCAAATACCATTATTTCTGGGCATCCCAAACTCCTCGGCCAGCAGAAGTGATTCTTCAGCATATTCACGGGCTTTTGAAGTATATCCCACGGTCAAAAAGAGATCTGCCAGGTCCTTGAACATAGTTGCCAGTTTGTACCCTTCATTTTGTGACCTGGCAAATTCAATCGCGTCAAAAAAATAGTGTTGAGCACTGTCAATCATCAGCAACCGTCCATATGCATTGGCAAGATTGAGGGTGCTATGTCCATAGCTGGAAGAATCGCGAAGAGCTACATCAATCTCATGTTCAATCTTAAAATGATGCAGGGCCGAATCCAGTTTATTTTCGGCTGTCAAGGATGAGCCAATAAAACCATGTGCATTGGAATACCAAATAGAATCAACTCCATTTATTGCAAGGATCCTTTCCGAAAGCTCCCTCATTTTAGCAAATTCCTGTCGCATATTGTGAAAAGTTGCCAGGTTGCTGTAAGCACTAGCCTGCATCTCTGGAATATCATGTTGAATAGCGAGGTCAGCAATCTCTTCGAAAATCTGATAAGCTCTTTCACTTTGGCCCAAATACATTTTACAGCGTGTCCAGTAGCTCATGTGATCCAGCATTTCCTCCGTCACTCCATTCCTGCCCGCATCCTTCACCGCCAAACTGTACATGCTATCAGCTAAGAGATAGTTGCCATGAACCATCGCTGTATCCGCCAAGGCACGATAATCTTTCTGTCCCGAAATATTGGAGGGCGCAAAAACAATGGTAGCAAGCAGAATCTGGATATATCCTTTCATTGAGAGAGCTTTCACATTCGGGAATTAGAGATCCAATTCCCTAAATAAGACCTATTAAATTTAACACTTTCCAAATAATGGTCTCACCTGCTGTCAAACCGATACTTATTCATTGGTTTGACCATCACCTACCTAATAAGATTTAAATTGCTTCCTCTCCTGAGATGTCGTTTATCACCTTTGGTATCAAAATAATCCACTTGTACGACATAGTAGTATATACCTTCCTCAGCTTCCTTTCCATGCACAGTTCCATCCCAGCCTATGTACTCATTACTTGATTCGAAAACCATATTTCCCCACCGATCAAAAACCTTCATGGCGTAGCGAATAATATTACAGTCCGGGTAAGCCAGTAATAAAGGATTCGTATCATCACCGTTGGGAGAAAATGCATTGGGCAAATACAAAACACAGGATTTGGGGATATAAGCGGTTGAATCCGGATATTCGGTCACAACCTGATCGCAATCTATTCGATCAGATGATAAATTGGGTTTCACAGATCGTAGTGAAATATCATCGATCATGATATAATTCAAATCATGGCGGAGTGTATCTCCGAATCCTGATTCTAACTTCAAAAATGAATCACCACAGTCAGCAATGAACCGTACCGTATACAATTCCCAGGAATGATGATCGATAATGGGAGACTCCCAAATCACACGATAATCATCACAGGCATTTTTACCGAGGTATATATGAAGTGTGGAAGTACCTATAGGAAGCGGTGTTGAAGGCTTATGGGTAGAATCATACATCAGATAGAAAGTGAGTACATACTCTGCACCCTGAATCAGAGAATCGGGCAGTTGTTGATACACTGACTCAACGGAACCCTCTAAAGCCTGGTTATTGGGAGTACGTACTCTGGAGATCAATCCAATATAAGCTTCTCCATCTTCAGCACCCCGATCACTGCTAATAGGCTGCACATCGGGGGAATTTCCTTCACCACCGCAGGCGGCCCAGCCTTCTGGTATCGCTCCATAGATCGGAGTCAATCCTTCAAAGGATCCATTGCGCAGTAGCTCCTGCCCATGACTCACTGCGGAGAGGGAACTGATGAGTAGCATACATATAAGAACTCTGTACAACGGTTTGCTTTTAGCCATCAGAAATATACAGTTAAACTGCATCAGATACCAGAACGAGCCATTTGAGAATTTTGAGTACTTTCAAATACAAACATGAAACAGATGCACAATTTAACAGGCACCCTACTTTTACTATTACTTATTCAAATACCGGGACTTAGCCAGGAAATGCAGGAAATCATCCTGGACATCGATCGTTCTTCCATGCCCGAAGGTATAGCCATCCATCCTAATACCGGTGAGATATATGTGGGCAGTATCCGTCTTAATAAGATCACCCGGTCTGACCCGGATGGTCAAAACACCATTGATATCATCGAAAGCGGGGTGGGAGGATTTACCTTTACAACCGGAATGATGATAGGTCAAAACTATCTATTTGCTTGCGGAAAGCTAAATCGTGGAGTCCGTCCTATAGTGCTTCAGATATCATTGGACAACCATGAGATTGTAAATACTTTTCAAATTCCCGAGGGAGATTCCGCTTTCTTTAATGATTTGACGCTGGATCAGGATCTGAATGCATATTTCACCGATTCCAATACAGGTAAACTCTATCGACTGGACTACGCCTCGGGTGAGATTTCCTTCTTCATGGAGGATGAAAACCTGACAGGCCCCAACGGAATCACCATCTCTCCAGACCAGACAAAATTGTATGTAAACTCAAATAAGGACGGTATACGTGTCATTGATATAGCCGCCAGGAAGATCATTAATCCTCCTCATGAGGATTCGAAAAACAAGGGAGTCGATGGTTTATCAGTACATGATGGATGGCTGTATGCTGTCTATAATTACGGAGGCAAAAGTCTGGAAAAACACGGATTGGTGCGATTCCGATTATCAGCGAATGGATCTGATCTGGGCCCTGAAGATGCCCTGGTCATCAATCATCCTCGTCAGGCGATACCAACTACTGTGGATATCCATGATGGCTATGCCTACTACATCGCAAATAGTCAATTTGCTAATTTCAACTGGGGAGATAACACCGTGAAGGATCCGGGCATATTGACCGATACGTATGTGCTCAAGGTAAAGATTGAACCCTAGGAAACTGGCAGGTTGACCTACAGGCTGCAAGCTGCCAGCA
>JAUILM010000300.1 GCA_030432855.1 Bacteroidia bacterium | reverse complement strand
TACTTTCTACACGGATTTCTGGGAAATCACCTGGTGGCTAACTATATGAAGGAGATTTTGGACTATGCTATCGAAAGCCACCGCATAAGACCGTTTATAATGGTGATCCCCGATCAGAAGACCACTTACGATGGAAGTTTCTACAGCAATTCTGGAGTTTTTGGCGACTGGGAAGATTTTACAGCGATGGATCTGGTACAGCACATGGACCAAAATTATCGTACGATTGCCCAAAAAGAAGGTAGGGGTATCACCGGTCATAGCATGGGCGGATATGGTGCATTGAAAATTGCCATGAATCATCCAGAAATCTTTAGCAGCGTATATGCATTAAGTCCGGGAGCTCTTACCATTGTCCGAGAATATGGACCTAATAGCAGTACATATAAGGAACTGGCTGATATTAAGACCACAGAAGAACTGGCAAGATCTTACTTTCCAAAGGTGATTGTAGCCTTTGGAAAATCCTGGTCTCCCAACCCGGACAATCCACCCTTTTATTGCGACATTCCTTTTCAATATGTTGATGATAGTTTAGTAGTAAACACGGCCATACTAGAGAAGTGGCATCAAAATATGCCTGTACATATGGTCAATGAAAGAATCGAAAATTTGAAAAAATTAAAAGCTATTAAGTTGGATTGGGGTAGACATTCCGGCGATCGCTTCACTATTCAGTGCAAGATGTTTAGTCAGCGACTTGAAAATGTGGGAATCTCGCATTTTGCTGAGGAATATATTGGGGATCATACCAGTGGCATCTATACCAAAGAGGGTCGGATCCCACAGCAGATGCTACCTTTCTTTGATTACTATCTGACGTTTGAATAAGTAAGTTTCGTTAATAAAATGGGACGAGAAGTTTGGATCTATCAACTGGATTATCCCATCCTGAAACAAGCCATCGAGCGTAAGCGGGATTACTGGTCTGCATTAGAAAAAAGTCGTAATAGCAATCTGAGCATATTGAGGGAGAATGCAAATTCAACTGTAATAAAAACTTCTCGGGAGCTCTGGTATTTATTGGAGGATGTCAGCCTGTTGCAGCATGATCAAGACCAACTCAATTTCACAGACTGGGGCATTCACCTTCTCTTTGAAAGTCCTACCAAATCAGCAGCTAATAGCTTCATGTACCAATTTTACACCTTCACGGACGAGATGGTAAAATGCCATAACACACCCCGTGACCACTATGGATCTGTATTGAAGGTAGATATCTTTCGTCAGTTTCTTGATTATCTGATTATCCTCTGTCAAAAGGCTAGTACACTTCCATTGAAACGCTTACCTGTGGAATTCACACCGCCGACAGAGAAAATCAATGGAATAATATTGCACTACGATACTCAACATCCAATCATGCAGCTGATTGAGGGTCAACTGGAAAATATCCAAAGGATGTATAATTTAGATCCTAAACCTGTTTCCTTACCTCCGGAATTAGATTTGGTAATTCGAAAGGACTTTGTGATCGATCATTGTCTACGTATGCATGAAATGGTATCTGAAACTCAATCAAACATTTTTATCTTGGATTCTGTCTAGTTAAAAAATCATCCTAAGACATGAATGAACGAGAATTAAAAATCGACATAGAAGGAGATGCCATTAGTATTTTCGGCAAATTCACATCTGATTTTGGATCGTGGTGGCCATCAGAGTATACCTGGTCTCAGGACAAATTGGATAGAATACTTATAAATGCCGTACCAGACGGTCTCTGCACTGAATATGGACCTCACGGCTTTCGTTGTGACTGGGGAAGAGTCACAGCCGTGGAAAAGGGGAAGCATCTACATTTTAAATGGCAAATAAGTCCAGGTCGTGAGCCTATACCTGATCCTGATAAGGCAAGTGAAGTATTTATTTTCTTCACAGAGAGGATTAAAATTACAGAAGTAGTATTACAACACACACAGTTTGAAAATCATGGAAATGGCCATGAAGAATACAGAGATATGATGTTTAGTGAATATGGATGGCCATATATTATGCAACAATTCAAAACGTTTTGCGAAAAATAGTTTCAATCTATTGAACATGAAAAAGAGTGAAAATGTAGAGACATACATTGACCAATTCGATGGAATAGTAAAGGAAAGACTGGAAATCATACGCAGTATTATCAAAGAAAATGCCCCTGAAGCCGAGGAAATGATTTCTTATGGAATGCCCGGATACAAAGTCAAAAAGAAACCTCTTGTATATTTCGCAGGGTATAAAAACCATGTAGGCTTTTATGCTACTCCGACCGGACATGAAGCATTTAAGGAAGAACTCAGTGGCTACAAACAGGGTAAAGGCTCGGTCCAGTTTCCTCATGATGAAGAGTTTCCCAAAGACCTGATTGCCCGAATTGTCCGATTTCGCGTTGAGGAAAATATGAATAAGTAATTTTTGAATTTCATATCTACAGGGATTTCATACACGACGCGCTAACTCTATTTCTTAAAGGGTAATAGATCAGTGATCCAAAAAGACTGAATTTGATATTCATGAGATGCACCTCCATGTTGAGCATTTTTACTAAATTCAGGTGGGACCAAAGATGAACAGGCATTTATTAACTTGAAATGGACGCAGTCCATACTAATCTTGTTTTGAAATCATGAGATCAAATTGCTTTCAGGTCCTCTCTATCATTTTATTTCTTTCAGTTTTCAATATATCCTCGGCTCAGAGTCTGCAGGATCGTATCGCTTCCAATAGCCCAGATGGATATCGTCAAATCTCCTCTGTGCATGCTGGTGCTGGAGATATGCAGTTTATGGGTGTAGTAGGTGCTGATGATCTTACCACCAACTTCCTGTATTTACACGCAGGAATCATCAACCCCAATAGCGGCATCGGGCATCACTTTCACCACCAGATTGAAGAGATGTATGTACTACTGAGCGGTGAGGCGGAGTTTACCATCAATGGTCGAACGTCTGTATTGCAAGCACCCGTCGCAGTGCCCTGTAAAATGGGTGATTCGCATGCGGTGCATAATCATACTGATGCACCTGTGAAATGGCTAAACTTTGCAGTGAGTAAAGAAAAGCCAAATCGTGACCGGGCTTTTGATCTGGCGGATGACCGTGTTGGGGCGTCAATAGATCCCACACCAATCTTCGTAGCGGGCTCTTTGGAGAAAGACCTACTCCGTACGGAAAATCACCCTTTCGAAGGGAATGGCATAAAATATCACCGGACATTGCCCCCGGGAGTCTTTACCACCAATTGGCATCATGTGGATCATCTCCTCATTCCGGCAGGGACCCAGACAGAAGTTCGACAGCTGGTTGCGATGGAGGAAGTGTACTACGTCATGAGCGGACAAGGATCCATTGAGGTTGATGATGCCACTGCTTCCATAAAGACTGATGACGCCATACCTGGGTTGGTCGGTGAGAAAATATCGCTTTTGAATACTGGAAACGAAGATCTGGAGATACTAATAATTGGGATTGCTGTAGATAAAGATAAAGGTCTTCAGATAGCAAAACCTTTGGTAGAACCCAAAGCCATGGTTCTGCAAATGGACTTCATTGTGGAGGAGGTCAATAAGGAAGCGTTCGAAAAAATGTATTACAGCATCTATGTGCCCGCGATGACTGTGCAAGATGGGTACATAGAATCTAAATTATTGCGACTCTATTCTGAAGAAGAATCTAAAGAAATTGAAGCTGAACCCACCACTTACAATTATCAAATACTAATCTCATTTGATACGGAGGAAAACCGTCGAAAATGGGTGGCCAGTGACCAGCACCAAATTGCCTGGCCGGCAGCCACCAGTCTGGCAAAAGAGTTTAAATGGAGGGGATACGATGTAATGGGTGATGATGTAATGCAGCACTAACTAGTGGGCTGTAATACATATAAGGGTAGTGTAAATTGGAGTTATTTTGTGCCAGGTTGAATCCTGATGCTGACTCTGCGTCAGTAGAAGCGATATCGCACATCCCGCACTCCTGCGGGACGTAAGGTTATTGATGCCTGTCCCGCAGTTGCTGCTGGGATGAAGAGCTGGAGCAAAAGAAACCAATTAATACTCTCGATTTAATTGTTACAGTCCATTAATCGGTATTTTAGGATAGAGCCCCTTGTCTTCCAAATTAACTTTAACTTCAGCCTCAATTTAGGACTCAGAATTCACAAGTCATTCTAAAAAGTCTACGTTGGAAAACAAGTCATGGGTGCTGCCTATCATTGTGATTTCACAATTTTGTTGTACATCACTATGGTTTGCTGGAAATGGTGTAATGTCTGAATTAATCCACACTTTCCATTTGCAGGAAAGTGCAGTGGGGCACCTGACGTCGGCGGTCCAGTTTGGCTTCATTACCGGCACACTTTTTTTTGCCATTTTAACCATTGCAGATCGATTCTCTCCCTCACGTATTTTCTTTCTCTGCGCCATAGCCGGTGCGATTGTCAATGTAGGAATGATTTGGGAGCATAACACATTTGCAAGCTTACTCACCCTTCGATTTTTTACGGGAATTTTTCTAGCCGGCATCTATCCAGTAGGTATGAAAATAGCGGCGGATTACTTTGAAAAGGGACTGGGAAAATCACTAGGATATCTGGTGGGAGCATTAGTGGTTGGCACTGCATTTCCGCACCTGCTGAAGGGAGGTAGTAACGTATTTATGTGGCAACATGTACTTATTCTTACATCTTTCATTGCTGCCACAGGAGGCCTATTGATGATATACTTTGTCGGAGATGGTCCCTATCGAAAGCGCAGTCAACGTGTTGACTTGAAAGCATTTTTTAGTGTATTCAAAAATGCAGATTTTCGCGCTCCTGCTTTTGGATACTTCGGTCACATGTGGGAGCTATATGCCTTTTGGGCCTTTGTTCCTGTCATGCTTCAATCCTATCAGGAAGTCAATAATTTGGTGTTTAATACATCCATTTGGTCATTTGCTATCATTGCCATTGGGGGAATTGGGTGCGTATTTGCTGGATATTTATCACAACGTATAGGTTCAAAACTTGTAGCCGCGATTGCACTATCACTCTCTTGTCTCTGCTGTTTACTGTCTCCATTTATACTTGCAGGTAAAAACCTGGTGGTAGTGCTATCCTTTCTTCTTTTTTGGGGTATGACTGTAGTTGCCGATTCACCATTGTTCTCCACACTGGTCGCACAAAACGCTCCGGAAGTGAAAAAAGGAACTGCTTTAACTATTGTGAATTGTATTGGGTTTTCGATCACTATCCTCAGCATCCAGCTAATAAACTCGATGCAAGATCTGATGAGTGCCAACTATCTGTATGTGCTTCTTGCCATTGGCCCTGTGTTAGGATTGGTTGCCCTATTCCGAAATAGAGAAATGATGGGAAAAATAAAAATTAAGTAGTAGATAAAACTACTGCTTAGGACCCATATTTTCTGGTTGCCCTTCAAATCCAAAACCCACTACTTTTCCATGCTGCCGATAGAACTGCCATCGCAGATCCTGATTGGCAAACATAAATGTAGAGTCAGAGACCGGTACCAACTCCTCCTTGCCGGGTATGGGATCGGGTCTTAAAAAGAGCTTTCCATTTGCACTTGAAATATGAAGAAGTCCCATGCGAGGTAATAAATAGCTTCCCTCATATTCTTCGAATAATTCCGGATCAATATTATAGGCCGCTACTCTTTGGGGAACCTGATATTCCCGTCCTTCCCAAATATCACGAATCATGGCATATATAGCATCCATATAAGGAGTACAATCCACAGACAACAAGGCCAGTGATTTATCCTCATGGAGATAAAGCTCCAGATATGCTTTTACGGATTCACCTCCTCCCCAATGTCCCACCGACTTTCCATCTTCACTTTCCAAAATATACCAACCCAGTCCATAACTGCTGGCCGTTCCATCATTAAGTACTGGCTTACTAACAGCTCGTTGCCGATTTTCTGAAGAAATGACATGATCGTCTTGATAGGACAAGGAGAACCGAAAGAGATCATCGACAGTACTAAAAATACGACCTCCCGGTTGATAGAAATTATCTGCATTGACACTATCTGGTAGTTTTGGAGAAAGCAACTCTGACCCATTCATATGAAAAGGGGCAAATACTTTTTCCTTCATAAAATCAACATAACTCGTACCGGCAACCTGCTCTATGATTTGTCTAACCAGGAAGTAATTTGAATTATTGTAGTGGAATTTATCACCCGGCGATCCACCCTCAGGTTGCACCTCGGTGACTACATTGAGAATATCTTCTTCATTCATTACTTGTGTCGTGTCTCCATATCGCATAGCGGTGGCCAGAAAATTTGGAATTCCGCTGGTTTGATTTAATAGATGCTCTACCGTCACATTTTTATATGGTAAACCAGGAAGAAATCGTGTGATTTTATCTTCAAACGACAGTAAACCCTCTTGCTCTAATAGCATAAGACCTGCTGCAGTTATTGTTTTATCAATCGACGCTATGGGAAGTAGGGTGTTCTTTCCAATTGGTTTCTTATGGAAATATCCATAAGCGCCGTGGAAGGTAACAATACCCTTTTCTACAAGAAGGACCTGACCGTTGAATAATCCCCTTATGGAAATTTCAGTAAGGATTGAATCTAGTTTTATTTTCCAGTCCTGAGCTGAAACTTCCATCTGAATGAAAAGAATGCCAAGCAAGCATAGGTTTAAGGTTTTCATCAGGTCTATGATTAGTTATTACTATTCGTTTAGAAGTCAGGATGTCAAACGAAACCATAATGGTGTATTAAAGCAATAGGATAAAACCGGTTAAATCCCACGTTGCTATCTATTTTTTCAGGATTTCATTGTAGGCAGACCATAAAGCTTCCCGTAAAACCTCGGCTGAAACGACATTGAGATCAAAGGTAGTGGCTCCTTTGCCTCCCCATTTATTAGGTACAGGATAAATACTGTCTGGATCTATTTCAACAAACAAAGATTGCTCTGCCGGGCTAAGAAACACATTCGCCGTATGATCTTTTGCCAGGTAGGTAGCAAACATACGCTTGCCCACAACGCGATATCCC
>JAUILM010000299.1 GCA_030432855.1 Bacteroidia bacterium | reverse complement strand
ACGTTGTCCCTGACAGGATTGGGGTAGGGAGGAAAGAGTTTCAACTGATCCGATTGAACAAATTGATCCCTGGTAGCGGTAACGGTATTGTCAAACTCTACAATGGGATATAGGGCGAAATGCGTGGCAATCGGAGTGCCATTCTGATAGTAGAAATCACGGAAGTCTGGAGTACTGTGATTGTGAAACCGGGTTACATTTCTGGCCCAGATCGCCAGGTCTGACTCCTCCCTGGAGCCTTCCCGTCCGGTCATTAAAGCCAAAGTGTCCCCTTCAAACCCACCATGCGAATAATCTGTGAGATTAAACGAAACAAAAAAGGAATCAACCACATCAACATCTTTATCCAGGGCAGTAAATTGAGCATTTCCACTTAGATCCAGGTCCCCGAAATACCATAGCTTTGTATTTAATATATCCCCGGGCAATCCCTTTTCATTGACTGCGTAAATTATGAATGAGCCCACATTCTTATCATTCCTGACTACACCATGGTGATGACTTATGATAGCGGTCACCTTAGCAGCTCCATTCACAATATACTTTTCCGCATATTCCTGACGTCCCAAATGATTATGACCCGTGATGTAGCCCCATTGATTGGGGCCATCATACGTATACACCGTCAATGTATCCAGCGTGGAAAGATGTCTCAGAGTATCCTCTTCTTGCGAAAAGCAAGGCGGCAGACTGAATACAAGGAATCCAAAAATTAGTAGAAATATATTTCTCATTTCGTTTACCTCCTTTGATTACTGAATCAGTATTTTCCGGGTCATCATTCGATCTCCCGCATTAACGCTGATAAAATACATGCCATAGGGTAAATTGGGTAACACATATTCTAATTCAACTCGTCCATTCCTGATGTCCGTGATTTTTTCGTTTATCATCCTTCCATTGTTATTGTACAGGATTATTTTGGCTTTTCCTCCATAGCTGTTCAAACCTGATACTCTAACATTGAAAACACCTCGGTTTGGATTGGGAAATACATTCATCGTATGGATGGAAATATCATCCCGGGTTGAAGTCGAAATATCAGCATTGGTATATTTTAAAATACTTCCACTACCCCCGACAACCCAGCCATTTCTTTCATCCACAAAAACCAGTGAATTGATGGTCCCTGAGGTTCGTACATTATTATCGGTACTCCATGTGGTGCCGCCATCAGTGGTCACAAGCAGATGGTTGCCAGCGAATCCAAATCCTGCAATCCAACCCTTTGTAGGACTCACAAATTGTATTTCATAAAATGCATATTGAAAATTCGTGGCTACCTGTTCCCAGGTATCTCCTCCATCCTGTGTTCTGATTATTTGTCCAAACACTCCACTGGTACCCCCACTGCAGACGGCCCATCCATTATTTTCGTCATGGAAGAAGAAATCATTAATACCGAAACCTAATAAAGTGTTTTCCTGAATGCTCCAGGTCTCACCACCATCTTCGGTGTGCAGGATAGTTCCTTCTTCACCCCCTATCCAGCCATTATTTTCGTCAATAAATACCACACTGTTCAGCTGCAAAGTATCGTCAGGAAATAGAACTACCGATTCCCATGCATTTCCCCCATCACTTGTTTTCAAAACAAGGCTGCTGTCTCCCACGACCCATCCTGTCATTGCATCAAGCATTTCGATACTTCGTAGGTTTTCATCCACCCCTGTTTCGATTGCGGTCCATGTTTCTCCCCCATCCGTGGTGGAAACTACCGTACCGCTATCTCCGATTGCCCAGCCGATCTGTCCGTCGAAAAACTGAACATCACGCAAGGTCTTTGCAGCATCGCTATTCTGCATATTCCAATCCTCTCCACCATTTGATGTAGTCAGGATGGTACCATTTGCACCTACTGCCCAGGCATTTTCATCATCCGAAGCATCAATTGCAGCTAGCGAACCTCTGAATCCATCACCAAATAAAGCTTCCCAGGAAGATCCTCCATCCGTAGTCCGGTACAGATTGCCATTGGTTCTCCCAATCGCATACCCGAGATTTTCATCGTAGAAAGTGATCTCGTCATTAAATCTTTCTTCATCTACCCAGTCAATATCGGTCCAGGTTTCTCCACCATCATTGGTGTAAAATAGGGGTGCTGAAGTGAAGCTAGAGAAATCATTATCAAAACCACCTACCCAGCCAATTTGCTCGTTCAGGAAAAAAATATGATTTAAATAATATTCTTCGCCTTCCGTTTGACTGTTCACTCTTTTCCAGGTGGCACCACCGTCGACGGTCTTATAGATCCCTCCACCAGGACCCGCGACAAAACCCACTGTATCATTTACAAACTGCAACGCTTCCATGTAGGAGGTCACCAAAGTATCACCCTCCACAGAAATCTCAAACGTTTCCCAATTTTCACCTCCATCGAGTGTGCGGTAGAATGCTTCGTGGGTACCTGCTCCACCTCCTCGCGCATATATTATATCAGCACTGACGATGTCGACCTCCCAGAGACCTCCACCATAGAAAATACTATCCGCATTTTCTGAAACACCAGAATCAAAAATTTTCCAGGTTGCACCTCCATCAGAAGTTATCAGAAGTTTACTGTCGGAAAAACTTTTCTGAGCTGATATTGCTATATGATTTACATCATAGACGTCCATCCAGGTGTATTGAAATTCGTCCGGATCCTCATAGATCTTCTCCCATGTTGCACCAGCGTCCGTAGTTTTAAATACCTCAGAATCTCCAGTGGTTACAAATCCAATCTGAGCGTTTGCAAACTTTGGCGTAGATAGAGAGGCAGTTGTATTTAGATAGATGATATCCCAGGTATCGCCTCCATCCGTTGTTTTATAAAAAGCACCTGACCTGGCTGTCAGATAGAGCGTATCTTCACTGATGATTTGTACACCGGTAGGAGGGGATCCCAGAGGCGCAGGATGCTGCCATTCCCAGACCTCCTGAGCATGCATTGAGAACGAGATAATTATTAGGAAGACTACAGCTAATGATATTTTAGCAATTTGTAGAGTTATTTTCATTATTTATTTATTAAAGGATAGAATATGATCTGTCTTTCTTTTTTCTCTTTGAAAGAAGGGGCAAGATAGGTCTTTGAATTTTTAAATGCAACTATGTTGCGTTTAAAAAGTGGATTATCACCTGAGTTTTAATGAAGGAGTACCTTCTTCATTTAACTGCTTGATAAATAAGAGAGTCTCACCCATGAGAATGCAACCCAAACCCTTGAGTCAATCTGGTATATGGCAACTAACGAGGTTCTGACGGGTTATTAGAATGACTACTACTTCCCCAAATTAAGACTAGTACTATATTACTGATGGATTTCCCAATCCATAGGAGAGCTTGAAATGAAAGGCAGAGAAGGTGCCCACTACAGTCCTTTTTTATGCTGCGTTCCATGTTGGTTGCATTCTTTTTACAGGAACGAATGCAATATGGTAGATAAAAAGTTTTTTCACGCAAAAATATGCTGCATCTCTTCCCGATATTGACCGGGACTTTTTTCGGTGTACAATTTAAACTGCTTGGTGAAATGTGAATAATTATTAAATCCGCATTCATAGCAGACTTCGGCAATACTCAGCTGTCCCTCCGCCAGTAGTTTGGAGGCGTGCACCACCCGGTACTCATTGACAAAACTGGTGAAGGTTTTATCGGTAATTTCTTTAAAATACCTGCAGAAGGATGGTACGGTCAGATTGACTAATGCTGCGACCTCTTCCAGCGCAATCGCACGACTAAATTCTTTTTGTACAAATTCAAAGATCAGTTTCATGCGTTCCTGGTTTTGCGCAGTAGTTTCCAGAGCCAGCATGTTGGCATTGAGAATCTTGTATTCTTTGGAAGCAGATAGTGTCTGCAAGACATTCATTAGTGATATCAGCCGATCGAAGGCCGGGAGCTCCGGCATGGTGTCCAGGATATTGCCTACTACTTCTCGAGTCTTTCCGTAGAATGAGATACCTTGCTTTGATCTGGTGAGCATGTGTTTGATTGATGTCATTTCAGGTGCATCAAAGAAATCTGGTCCCAGAAAGTCCGGTAGCATCTGGAGGACAATCTCTTCCTGATTACCACTGAGACGATTGCTAAATCCTGAATGGGGGAGATTTGATCCAATTAAAACCAGGTCCCCGTTTTGAAAGTAGGATAGGTGATTGCCAATATGCCGCTTTCCACTGCCCGTCTTGATGTATACCATCTCTATCTCCGGATGAAAATGCCAGAATTTGGTGTTGCCATGACAGGGCTGATCATGTCTTCGCAATGCGAAGGAACTACCAAAGTTTCTGGCGATGGTCTCGAGTTTTGGTTTAATCGCTGGCATACACGTCTTTTTGACAAATGAAAATTGGTGTTTTCATGGATTTTTAAATATATGTTCCAAATTCACACAAAACACACTAAAATTTACCTATAATGTTAATATAGTACATAAATCTGATAACATCGTAGTGTCACTGATGGTTCCGACTTTGCAACTTTGTATTACCTAAAGAATTATTAAACAGATTAACTAACAGGTTTATGAGTCTAGTCACTTTAATAGGAATGATCTCAGCTGTGCTTACGACAGGGGCTTTTGTTCCTCAGGCATTGAAGACGATACGGTCCCGCTCGACGGAGGACCTGAGTTTGCTGACTTTCCTGATGATGTTTTCAGGCACCTTATTATGGTTTATTTATGGTATGCAAATCAACGATCTGCCCTTAATCGTTGCCAACGCCATATCAGCCTGCCTGACTGGTATCATCCTCAGTCTTAAGATTTTCGCACCTGCGAAAGCCTGATCCTTACTGATGGCAGGGTTTTCCTGCCGGACATAAGGCCTAAAAAATTAATAAACTATGAAACACGGATTTTTGATAGACATGGATGGCGTGATCTATAGCAATCACGATCTTATCCAGGGCGCGGACCAGTTTATCCGGTCTTTGCAGGAGCTCGAAATTCCCTTCTTATTCATGACCAATAATAGTCAGCGTACCCCCAGAGATGCGGTCAATAAACTGAGCAAGTTGGGTATTGAGGTGGAGGAGAAGCAGATCTTCACCAGTGCCATGGCCACCGCCAATTTTCTTTCTCGTCAGAAGCCTCAGGGCACTGCCTTTGTCCTGGGAGAAGGGGGGATCATCACCAGCTTATTGGAGAGTGGCATTTCGATCTCAGATCACCAGCCCGACTTTGTGGTAGTGGGAGAGGGGCGCAACTTCACATTGGAGATGGTAAATATCGCCGTCGAAATGATCCTAAAGGGAGCCCGACTGATTGCTACGAACCTGGATCCTTCGCCTAAGAAACGGGGATGGAATAACCTGGGGATCAGGGCTGTAGTGGCTATGATCGAAGAAGCTACGGGACGTGTGGCCTTTTCTGTAGGCAAACCGAGTCCTATTATGATGCGATCTGCCCGTAAGCAGATTAACCTCGCCACCGATGAAACCACAGTGATCGGAGATACCATGACCACGGATATTGTAGGTGGTATCCAGATGGGTTATCGTACGATCCTGACACTCAGTGGTGTTACCAAGGAGGAACATTTGACCCTCTATCCCTATGGACCGGATCTGATAGTAGAGGATCTCAGTCATTTACATCTGGCCCGATATCTGGATCAGGTGCAGACAGGTGCCATGGTACCGACAGCACTTGTATAGTCAGGAAAAGGATTAAGAATGTGAGGAGATTGCTCGTCCATGGCGTAATGCCGTGGATGGGCAACATTCACCAGGGAGGATTGGTGGATCTGGGGTGAGTGCAGATGCTTTTTAGAAACGAATCAGGTGCCATAAGGTCTGTATCTCTTTTCAGATAGCAGGTCGTATTTTTTTGGCGGTGCTGCGATGATTTACTTAGGAAGTACTTCCCAGTGATTTCACCCACTTTTCTTTGTTTTTAGCGAAGTAAATCGCACCGATGATCATAATTATTCCTGTGGCAACACCGACCATTCCAAAGAATGGAGTGTTTGGTATTCTTGTCAATACTTCTGCGGCAAATGCGGCATACAGACCTATCACAGACCAGTACATAAATGCAAAATGCAGATGTTTATAGGTTTTTGGCGGTCGTTTTGTCCACATAGGTACCATGCCGAATCCGACTGTTAAGAGGCTGGCAACTGCTGCGAAGTGGAAAATCCCCCATCCTCCGAAGAGTCGATAAATCATAAATGCGGTTATTATTAAAACTCCCATACTTACGACATAAACATATCCTACTTGCTTATGTGTCCGGGTTCCTTTCTCTAGAAATAATACGAATGCACCACTTATGAGAGCAATAATTGAGGAAATGAAATGTATAAGTCCGTAGGTGTCTCCAACTATATTGAACATATTTTGATTTTGCTGATAGATAATTATGTGTTTTAGGACTTCTGTCGGTATAGGGCTTTTTTAATGATCTGTCCATTGTCAAATTTATTATCCTTAAAGGATGTATGGATTTTCGGGGTTTTAAAGGAACAGGGAAAACCGTGCATGAGATTTTATTGCACACGTGGGACGTTCGATTTCTATATTCCCAGGGTAATTTGATTTTTTACCTTATGGTATCTTAAGGTGGCCCTGATACATTCCTTTAATGCCTCTACCGGTATTTTTTGATCGAGTGTAAAGACAATTGCTCGTTTTCCTTCGTATTGGAATGTCTGGTCAAATACCAATTTGAAGGTATCGACCAACCTGCTGGTACATTGAAAATACATGGCATATTGGTGTGGAGTTTTTTCTTTCCAGTCCATTCGGAGAGTGCTTCCGTTTTTGGTGATGAAGCTGGGCTCGCCCCATTTCAAAGTCAGCTCCATTTCTTCAACTCCTTCCATTTCCTCTGCGGTTTCGATGACGAGGTTCTTCAAAAAAAGCATTTTATCGCGGACCGCGTCAGGGTACTGCTTGAAAATGGTATTGACTTTCGGGTTTGTATTCAGTTTTATTTTTCCCATTGCTCTTTGCCCTTAATTTAAACTAAAAATAATTTTCAACATAGATGTCGTTTCTATGTTTTTCAGACCTTCACCAAGAAAATATCA
>JAUILM010000298.1 GCA_030432855.1 Bacteroidia bacterium | reverse complement strand
TTTGAACAAGGTGGATATGTTCGAAGAACAAATGAGCTAAGATACTCACCCTAGAAAGAGGACTATAAGTTAGTTTGTCAACGTAGCCTCACTGATGATCCGCGAAAAAATGGGTCAATCAGTGGGGCTATTTTTTGTGAGGATCCCCAGGCTGGTGCATTTGAAGTCTTAGTAAACTTTGTTGCTAACTTACCTGAAGATGTTTACTTTGACCTTAGAAAACGAAAAAAGGTTTGGCTTACTGGATATCTATTCTCCTACTTACCACATTATCACTACTCATGCCCTCTGCCATAGAAAAGCCAGAGGACTTAATTCGTCTCGATATTCCCAGTGCTTTCGAAAAAATCAGTTCTTCTCCTGAATTGATCCTGTTGCAAAATAATCTGTCGGTGCCACTGGAAGGAGGTCATCTGCAGGGTATTCAATCGCTCTCCACAGTGCAGGGAGACAAGCTGATCATCTCAGGTAGTTCAGCCCATGAGTCCTATCTGCTGCAGGCTGATCTAAAATCACTGAAAACGGAAAGATATACTGCCCTAATGACCGACCCCTTTCGACATGCTGGAGGCTTTCAGATATCAGAGCAGTATCTGATTGTAGGTATTGAAGACAATGTAATCAAAGAGGATTCAAAAGTGTGTATCTATGACACTCAATCTCTTGAAGAAGCTATCCCCTTACACATCATCGAAAGAAAAGGCGCTGCAGAGACTCAGACTGCTGGAGCTACAGGCATCATTTCCTTGCATTCCGGGCATCTTGTTTTAGTGGCCAACTGGGATAGTCGAAACTGGGACTTCTATCATGTGGATCTTGAAAATCAAACCGAACGACATCTTTTGCGGTGGGATGCACCTCCGGAATGGCCGGGATATCAAACCATCAATTTTGTAGAAGACGATGACCTGATCTATGCGATTGGCCTATACAAAGCTGAGGATGGTGTAGGTGGTGCCGACTTGATCGAAGTGAGTAAAAAGGATGCGTTCGAACCTAATCTAAAAAAAATAAATACTCGATTTTTCCCCTGTACCCATGACGTAGATTTTGCTACTGCTGCGGGAATTCAAGTAGACGAAAAAGGCAATTTACATATCTGGGCGACACAGAGAGATGCAGAAAAAACTATTGCCGTTCACCGATTTTCGCAAGAGAAATAGCATTGTATTTCTAAATGAATCAGATGAAGATCATCAGGCCTTTAAACTCCATCGAACAGGCGCTGACGCTGAGTAATGAAATACAACCTCTTAGCACAGTCATTGTCCTTCACTTAGCACCCTTCCCGACTCAAAGTGATTTAAATAAGGCCGTGGCAACTCTTCAGAAAAACCATGTCCTGCTTCGTTGTTTTATCGGAAAATCAGGGAATACACTTCATTTTATTGAGTCTGATCCGGCTCCCATTGTGCCAATAACTTTCCACGCGGTCCAGGAGAACCTCACCTGGGTGACATTGACCGAACATAAGCTAAACACAAAATACCCCAGAGATCAAGCACTTTTTCAAATAGATTGTCTCACGGATACGAATAACGAAAAAGGAGAGTTAATTCTCACCTATCATCATGCCCTGATGGACAGTGAAAGTGCCCGATCGGTACTCCATGAATTACTTACTTTATTGAATAGTGATTCTTTGGATGAAAAACAAAATGATAATTCAAAAATACCTGCCAGGATTTCCCTCAAACCATTCCCCTTTCGAAAAACATTACTCCCTTTTCTGAAATCTCAAATAAAGGAAGAAATACTATATCAAAGGAATGGCTTTTCCAATAGCCCTCCCTCCTCACCTACCAACAAAATCCTGACACTGCGATTTGATCAAAACTTTACCCATCGACTGCAGCAGAGGTGTAGTCAACTTCGATTAAATCTAAATAATGTCATACTGGCATCTATGACCAGGGCACTGCTCGATCATAAATATCAGCAGAAAAAAGAAGGCCTTGTCAGGGTTGTAAATTTCGCCAGTGTACGTTCATCACTTCCTTCAGACGTTCATCTTAGTGCGTTGGGTTGTTATATATCAATGCTCAGAATTGGTATTCACATCCGTACTACAGAAGAGACTTCCAGCATTGCCAAAAAAATCCGAAAAGCACTGCGGGAAGCCCGTAGAAAAGATCAGATCAGACTGATGGCCTGGATGAGTAAATATCTGGTTCCTGTAATGCTCAGATACACAAGCATGAGATTGGGACAAACCGCACTCAGCTTTATGGGCAACCTTCCTCTACAACAGACTTATGGTAATATCCAGCTCAAGGATGTAAATGCCTTCATTTCAAATAATCAATCGGGACCGGAATTCTCGGCCTTTGGGAAAGTTTTACATGGACGACTGGGTCTTGATTTCAACTATCTCACCGATGAAACCAGCGACGAGGAAGCCCAGCGTATTGTTTCCTCAACCGAATCATATCTGCGCGATCTGGTCTAATTTTGTAAATTAATGGGAAATGACTCCGTATGAAAAACGTATTGATAGCCACAGTGGCGGTATTGATTAGCTCAGCTGCCTGGATGGCGATGATCCGCGAGCCGCTACCCGAAATTCCTGAGATACTACGTCCGGTGAGTGACGAAGTACCATTCGATTTCCAAATCACCTCAATGACAGCCAGCAGTGTAGAAATGGGTCTGCAGCAAAAAGTCAGTGGAAGAGATATGTACGTGAAATTTTCCATGTCCAATGCATTCAAGACCGGTCGTCCTGGTCTGGTGCTCAATGGTATCGGAGGACGAAAAAGTTTATCTGGAGGTATGTCGGCACAGAAGTACATGCAGGAGGAGTCCAAAAGCCGGGAGAAGAAGAAAGGATTTGGTGACTTCATGAGAGATCGCCGGGGCAGATCAGTCACCGCTTATAAATTTCGACAAATGCTGGAAGAAGGTCGTGATGGAAAAACCTATATGCTGGTAGCCTACAATGGACCTGAAATGAATATGATTCAGACCCTTGAAATACCGAGACCTATCACCCTACCCAAGTACATTTCCGACAAGTTTACGGACAAAGGTATCGTGCAATTTAAACAGGGAAAGGTAGCCTTTGACAGCCGCGTAAAAGGATTTCACATTCCGGTAGAGATCAGGTAATACACTTATTTGCGTACTATTTTTGTCACCGTTGAATTATTTCCCTGCAAGATTCGGCAGTAATACATTCCGGGCGACAATCCTGAGACATCAATGACTTCTATATGTTCTCCCATGAATTTTCTAGTGGACCATCTCATTACTGACAAACCCATACTATTATAAATGTCTGCCTTTACAAGTCCGGCATCTGGAGTATAAAAGCGAATGTGCAGTCGATCCGAAACCGGATTGGGATAGGCTTCCGCTTTTATAAGGGTTCTTTCGTTTTGATCCTTACTACTGGTGATCAGAGGTGCCGGACAAGGCTGACGGTTGGTAGATATATTTAGGATATTAAATCCAAAATTATTCTCCTCATGAATTTCGATTTCACGATCATTCGGATCGACTCGTGCGTAGATCCGGGGAAAAGTGGGCAAGCCTTCAGGGACTATCCATTGAAAGGACAGGATTTGATTTCCCCGGGGTTCCAGGACTTCTCCGGTTGAAATGGTAGACCCTCCGTTTACTGCTATCAGTCGATTCTCCTCCAGTAGGGGATCGCATAAATAAAATCCAACTTCTACGGGTTGCGCGGTAGGCAGCAGGCTCCAGTTGTGCACTTCTACATAAATCGTAATTGTATCTCCCGGCTCAGGAGTAGCATTTGAAAACCCAATCGACTTCGATTGAAATCGCTTGATCTGTTCATCTTGTAAAGTGAGCCCTTTTTCGGGATCTCGGAGCCAGGGAAGGATAAGTGCCGGATCGGCCTTTTTCCCGTAATTAGCGGACCACCAGGTATCAGAGGCACCCGGAGCAGGTACTTCAGGACGTGTGGTATAATCCACGACCAGGGACCCATTCCTGGCCCAGTAGCAGTAGGGATTAACCGAGTACTTTACCTCACCTAAAGATTCATCAACACCACCCATTGACACTTCTATTTCTATCTCTTCCGAAATTCGGGTTCGATGGGTCTCCAGGGACTTATTGTCGTAGTCTCCCTCCACAGTTACCGCCGCACTACCACCAAATATTTTAAATTTCGCCTCTGTTTCCACTTTTAAGCTAGCCTCCAGGCCTATTCTTTGTTCAAACGAACTCCCACTTTCTCTAAAGCTCTGTTGATTAATGGTCCACTTATTAGAAGAATTGGCACTTAATGTAAAAGCATCGCTGGTGATGGTCTGAGAAACGGATGAAAACTCGGGTCGCATTTCACGGTATGAGAGGACATTACCGACTTCATGGTCTGGCAAATAATCATACGCATTAAAAGATTTACTGGGAAACCATCGATTTTCCAGAATAGTAGGCGTCACACTGATCAAATGCGCAATCAGGCTATCCTTCTCGTAGACCGGATATTCCCAGATATCATAGTCGCTGACCGTTGCATAAATCTGATCGTCCTCAATTGCAGAAATTTGTGTCGAAATCTCCAGACGGGTGCCGCTGCTTTTGTATTTTGAAAAACGTTCTCCATACTTAGCTTTCACACTACCTTCCACCGAAGCTGATATCACACCATTATCCGCAGTAGCACTTGCTTCCACTTCCACGCTGGCACTCCAGGCAGAGGATACCGAGGTAGAAGTTTTCATGCTGGCAGTAGTACTACTTAAATAACTAGATTCAAAATCACAGTTCTGCCCATTATAGCATCCATTAATATCAAATAATTCATTTCCCAATTCATCAAAATGAATCGGAGGAGCATTTAAGACGATAATGGGCTGGCTCAAAGCGCTCCTGCGATAATACTTACCCTTTCCCAACCTAAAATTGTCACCATTAAAATCACCCAGGATAAACGAAGCTGGCAAAACTCCATAATATTGGGTATTAGCTTCATTACTATTGTAATATCCCTGAAGTCTGACTTCGTTGCTATCCAGAAATTCATACACATGACATCTCAATCGCGCTCCACTTAAATTATCTGAGATAATATCTTCTGTACATCCTTCAGCAAAAGAATATACTAATTCAGCCGTGCCGTCTCGATTTAAATCACCAATTTCCAATCCAAGGGGTTGTACACCGCCCCGTGTGAAACAAAAAATAGGATCACTGAAATCAATTTCAAGTTCAAAAAATCGAGACTCCAATTGACCCTCTGCATCCAGGTCTAAATGCAATAGCCGATCTCGTGGTAGTACCAGCAATACAGCCTCGTCGTCCCCATCACCATCCAAATCACCCGAAGTAGCATATATAGGCTGAAATGAATTACCCCCCAGAGCAGTATCAATTAATGTCTCATTTTGAATTATTAGCAAATCTTCAAACAAATCAACCTCTCCAGAAGAAAGGAGGTCCACACTTTGCAAAGCTTTAAATTGCACTTTAAAACCACTGAGATCAGGATAAGGCTGTCGAATAAATAGTCCCATCTCACGGGCTACATCTCCATCATAGTCACCCTGAGTGAGAGAGAAGGAAAGATCACTATGTAGTGATGCTCCTGTACTAAATTCAGAGATCGTTTTTACTACTTTCTCTCCAATCAGTCCATTCTGAAATGCGAGTAAACTGACAGTAAGCTCCTGCGAACTTCCCGCATTCTGATAGACAATTCCAATCTCAGGAATCCCATTCAGATCCGCATCCAAAAGTACCGCATCAAATTGCACAAAGGGAGAAGCAAGGCCGTATTCTCCTAAGGTCTGGAGGCTACCGTCCTGTAACTCCATGATTCTAATTTCGAGATTTGTAGGATTGCTCTCACTTCCTTCTGACCATATCAGCACAATCTCTTCCGCATCATCCCCATCAAAATTGCCTGCATACAGTCGGACTCCGGTCTTGATGCCTGGACTCACTTCTGCAGAAATCTGTGAAGTGATAGTATTTCCCGTCACCTCAAGTGCAGAACCAACAGAGGTGACTCCTAAGAGTAAATCGAAAGTACTTGTCGTCGATAGTCTTACAATTTCATCGATTCCGTCAGCATTCATATCAGCAGCGACCACGGCTACTCTAGACGTTTCATTTGATTCCGTACCCGTCGAGATCTGAGAAGGGGCAAACACATCGGTGATGCCGCCAGGTAGCAAAGATGCACCTGGTTGTCCACTGGGAAGGTAGTCGACTATTTGGTTACGAAATATATTGTCCTCCGCCCACAACATATAGAGCTCATTGGAAGCGCTTATCTCACTTAATCCTGCCAATGGTTCTGTTTGTTTGACTTCACTGGCATTCTGGTACGTCTGTGCAGACCCCAGAAGGGGCATAAGTAATACGATTAGGCAGATGGGTAGTTTATGAAATTGAGCGTACAACATTTCTTCACTTTCTATTTCCTATTGATTGCACATGGGAGAAAATGGTTACCTGATCGCTCAGGTATCGTAACAGATTTCACGAAAAATTATTTGCAAACACTTGCGTAGCCAAATGACTTCATTTATATTTGTAGTCAAATGGCTACGCAATGAAAAAGAGACGTGACATCTTTCAGGCGATCGCAGACCCTACCCGGCGGGCAATCATCATGTTGCTGGCGGCCCAATCCATGACGGCAGGTTCTATTGCTCAGGAGTTTAATGCCGCCAGACCTACTATATCAAAGCATATTCAGATTCTTACCGAATGTGAATTAGTGGAGTCAAGAAAAGAAGGCCGGGAAATTCATTATCAAATAAAGGCTGAAAAAATGGATGAGGTCGATGCCTGGATTCAGAAATTCAGAAAAATATGGGAAACTCGATTTAATCAATTAGATGAAGTATTACTCAAAATGAAAAAATCAAGAAAATGAAAAATAATTTGTTATTTGAATTCATCATCAATAAGGATGATCAGACCGTACATGTCAATCGAGAGTTTGACGCTAATTTATCACTGGTTTGGGATGCCTGGACTAAACCTGAAATATTGGATCAGTGGTGGGCACCCAAACCGTATGTGACCAAGACCAAATCCATGGATTTTCGAGAGGGAGGCACCTGGTTGTA
>JAUILM010000297.1 GCA_030432855.1 Bacteroidia bacterium | reverse complement strand
GCGGGAGTATGAGAAGACTATCGAAGAATCGTTTAGTCTGTCAGACAATGGAACATTACAGATTGAAAATCGTCATGGTGACGTACTCGTAAATGCGTGGGATCGAAATCAAGTGGAAATTAAAGTCACTATCACGGTGAATACCAATAGCGAAAGCAATGCACAGGAAGTTTTTAATCGCATTGATATTGATTTTACTGAGAGTAGCGATTTTGTCTCTGCCAAAACGGTGATCGATGCAACAAAGTCAACCTGGTCAGTTTTCAAAGATTGGTTGGGTGGCAATAGTAATAACAATGATCTGAAAATTGATTACCAAATCAGTATGCCCGCAGCCGCCTTTTTGAAATTGGAAAATCGATATGGGAATGTCAATATTGATGCTCTGGAAGGAGATGCACAGCTGACCATCAAGTACGGCAATCTTGAAGCAGAAAACATTGGTGGAGACGTGGTATTTGATGGGGGGTACGGCAATGCGGGTATTGGCGACGTAGGCGGTGATCTTGAAAGTGATATTGCATACTTTAAACTCCGTGTGGGATCAGCCAAAGATGTAACTGTCAATTCTAAATATTCGACCCTGACTATTGAATCGGCTGTAGATATTAATTCTACATCTTCCTATGATACATACCTAATCGGCACCGCTAATAGTATTGACAATGAGGGTAAGTATGATAAAATCGAAGTAGGTGAGGTAGGTGAGATTGATGTCGAGTCTAAGTATACACACATTAAGGTAGGATTGCTCAAAGGAGAGCTTGAAGCTGATCTTGCATACGGAGGAGTCAATGTGGAAAATGTGAGCAACTCCTTTGACCTGATAGACGTAGAGGGTAGATATACATCGATCAAACTCAATTTGGATGACGTGTCCGCATACCGGATGGAAGCTGATGGTCGATATGCCGGCATTTCAGTACCTGACAATTTTACAATGCAGCGAGACATAAAGGATAATAATGAACGGGAAGTAACAGGATACCGGGGCAATGCCAATGCCCGTGGTATGGTCAGAATTTCTGCCAGTTATGGTAGTATTAAACTACGTTGATCCCGATGCCTATGTATTGAATCCTACTCTCATCCCTTTGAATATCTCCTCACAGACAATCCGCGACAATTCAGTATCTTTTGACCCACAACCAATCTTAAGAAAATAGCATGCGGATAAAGTTTTGTGGGGCAGCACGAGAAGTGACAGGAAGCGCCCATCTCATTACACTGGAAAGTGGATACACAATCTTGCTGGATTGTGGTCTTTATCAGGGGAGTTCCAAAAAGATGGAGCAATTCAACTCCCAGTGGTTTTTTGATCCAAAAATGATAGACTGCGTCGTACTTTCCCATGCTCATATCGACCACACGGGAAGATTACCAAAACTAATACGGGACGGTTATCAGGGAGAAGTTTATTCAACGCATGCTACGCGCAGTCTTTGTTCTATAATGCTGCTGGACAGTGCCCGTATCCAGGAGCGGGATGCAGAGTACTACAATAAGAGACAACGAAAAAAAGGGAAAAAGAAAAACCGGAAACCCCTCTACACAACGGAAGACGTTGCCGAAACGATGACACGGTTTTGTGGAATGCCCTACGATATTTGGTTTCAAATCACAGAGGGCGTTGAGGTGCAGTATCGCGATGCGGGACATATTTTGGGAAGTGCCAGTGTGACGCTGAGGATCACTGAAAATGGCCAAACCAAGATGTTGGGATTTACTGGTGACATTGGAAGACCCGATCGTCCCATTCTAAGAGATCCACAACTCATGCCGGAGGTTGATTATCTTATTTGTGAGTCGACCTATGGTGACCGTGAGCACGAAAGTAAGCCGGAAGAGACGGATCATGTGTTACGTCTTATTAAAGAAACCTGTGTAGAAAACCAGGGAAAGCTTATTATCCCGGCTTTTAGTGTAGGCCGGACGCAGGAGATTGTATATATACTCGATCAGTTAGAACACGCTGGAATGTTGCCTCATATCCCGGTATATGTCGATAGTCCGCTGGCTGTAAATGCTACCCAGATTTTTGGCACCCACCCTGAATGCTATGATAATGAGCTCAATGAATATATGCTGGTGGACGAAAATCCTTTTGGATTTAATAACCTCACCTACGTTCGTGATGTGGAGCTCTCAAAGCAGCTCAACTTTTCCACCGAGCCCTGCATTATTATTTCGTCGTCAGGTATGATGAATGCAGGGCGTGTACGTCACCACCTTTTTCACAATATTGACCACCCTCGCAATACATTTCTGATCGTAGGGTACTGTGCTCCAGATACACCGGGAGGCATGCTTCTTAATGGTATCGAAGACATCAAGTTGTATGGTGAGCGTAAGATTGTTCGTGCCCGGATCGAACGCATGGATTCGTTCTCAGCGCATGCTGATCGCAACGAAATGATGGATTTTATCCGAAATCAGAGACGCCTCGAAAAGATGTTTCTGGTCCATGGCGAGTACGAGACGCAAATCGCCTTTCGGGCCCTTATTCAGACGGAACATAAGGCTGATATTCAGATTCCTAAATTAGCTCAGGAATTTCCGTTGTAACAAGACCTGGAGTCATTTTCCTGCCTCCGCTTGCAAACATTCGGCAGTATTATTGTCGTTATACTCATTGTGAATGTGATCATAGTGAGTGAATTGGCGATTTAGACCATGCAGATAATGAGATTTACTTTGTTACAGATCATCCTACTTATTCTCTACGGAGTAGTGGCCTGTGTCAAACCTTCAGACTTTAGTGAAATTGAGTTGGAAGACAGTGCACCTACACTAGCTTTTCCTTTGGTAGAAGCCACGATTACTTCGGATGAATTGGTAGAAGCTATAGATACATCCATTACGGTTGTGCTGAATGATGATGGTCTGTTTGCCATGCAGTTTCCTGCTGACCCTTATGTGGAGAATGCGGATGTACTCTTTCCAAAACTTACTATCGATCTGCCCATTCCTATCCTTGACTCCGTGGTCACTCTGCCGGTGCCTTCCTTTGATGGTTTTCAGATTAGCACAGGGGTTTTGAAAGGCGATCAAATGTCGTTTATTCTCAACTCAACAGAGCTTTCAAAAGTTGATGTTTCCATTCAGATACCCCAGCTTTCAAAGGGAAATGATCCTTTCCTGGGTCAGTATACGGTTCCAGCAGCTACTTTTCTCCCTGGATCTCTGACTACAGATCCAATCAATCTCAACGGATATGAGGTGGATTTTTCCTCAGGGAATCTCTCACTAAGGTACGAGGCTATCAATGACATGGGTGACAGGATTATTCTGCCGCTTTCCTTTGTGATAGTAAATGCTTTCGATTTCTCATATCTCGAAGGTAAACTAAGTCAAACCAGATTGAATACGGGCCTTCAGGAGATCGATATCGATATTCGTGACACAACACTGGACGGAGATATCCAATTTCAGGATCCAAAAATTCACTTTGATATTAGCAACAGCTTTGGAGTACCCGTAGGTCTGCAGGTAAATCGCGTATATCTGGTTAATCATTCGGACGAGTCGGCAGAGATCACCAGCGCTTTATTTGACGATTTAGTCTTGATTGAATCCCCGAACTTTGACGAGATTGGAAACACGGTGACGCAGAGAATAACACTGGACCGCACGAATTCAAATGTTCTGGAAGTCGCGAGCACCGACATCAAGGACCTTTTTTATGATATTGACATCATCCTAAATCCTGATACAGAAGATGAGGTGTTCTTTGTTACTGATTCTAGTAAGGCTCAGATTGACGCCCTGGTGGATTTGAGTTTTGATGCGACTGTTCAAGATTTGAGGGTAGAAAGAGTCCTTGATGTTTCACTGGACGGATTGGATACGCTGGATTTTTTGCGGCTGAAAATGTATGTAGAAAATGAGGTTCCATTAGCGGTGAGTCCCGAGTTGCAATTTGGAAGCTCCACTTCTTCAGATATCTGGGTACTGGAAGCAGATGATCAGAAGACCATTGAAGCTGCCACATTGGATACCAACGGATCTTTGGTGGCCTCCCAGGTTTCTGAATTGTATTTCACCTTGACAGCAGAAGAATTGGTGCAACTGGAAAATTTTAACATCCTTACCGCCATTTTGTATTTCGACTCTCCCGGAGATGGCAATGACGCAACCATGTTGAGGCCTAATCAAAGAGTATTTATTGGTGTGGGAGCAGAAGCAGGTTTGAAATGATGCGATACGTTATAGTTTTAATTTTTGTCCTCTTGGCATTGCCTCTCTTTTCGCAGGTGGAGCTAGCCACCATGGGTCTTGATCGAACATTACAGAGCGATCGATACAATCCCGCTGTGCTGGATGGAAAGTCGGGTTGGTCTATTGGTCTGCCGTCTGTCTGGTATAATGCCTATCACACGGGTCAGGGATTTAAGGATATCATTGATACCGGGCAGGATAATCCTTTACTGAAGGTTCAGGCATTATTTGACGGACTTAACGGAGACAATAAGCTCTTTACAAATGGAGAACTCCAGACTTTCAAAATCAGATATGATAACGAACATTGGAGCATGGGATTTGAGCATCGCATGGCTCTCCAGGCTTCCGTTTGGTATCCCGATGCCCTGATTCAGCTATATGTGAATGGAAATCAGCAATGGATTGGTCAGGAGGTACAGCTTGGACCGGATGTGACCTCCTCCGGTTACAATAGTTATGAATGGCTGTTTTCATATCGGACGGAAAAGCTTGCCATCGGTGTGAAACCCAAATATCTTACAGGTAACTACTTTATGCAGACTCCTCGGACTGATGCCAGTCTTTATACAGATCCGGATTTTTATGAGGTCACGCTTTCCACGGACTATGTGCTTCAAAATGCAGGCATTCTGGAGTTCGAAGATGCAAATCTGTTAAATTACGAGGTTCGTGATTTTGGAAAGTGGAAACTCTTTAGTCCCAATAACGGTTGGGCTATCGACCTCGGGATGAGATTTAAGCCATCGCAAAATCTGACAATAGGCTTCTCAGTGACAGACTGGGGCAGTATCGAGTGGTCAGAGGACGTGAAAACTTATGAAAGTAGGAGAGATACTGAATACTCAGGACAGGAAATTCTGGATCTCGTAGCTACGGAAAAAATCGATATTGAGGGGGTGCTGGACTCATTGCGCGTGTTATTTGACGTGACAGAAGAGAGTGATCCTATTCGTTACGAACTGCCAAGGGCCTTTAGCGGATCGGTCCATTACCGACCAACAGATCTTTGGTATCTGGCCCTGATGGCCCGTTATCAGGAGAATCTTCCGGATCCGCTTGCTGTTGGGGTTCAATTGGGCTTGAATTTTCTCGACCCCTGGTCGCTTGGTGTGACGGTCTCACATCGATATGGTGAGCCCAACCTGGGATTACATACTTCATATGAGGGTAGATTTCTGTCTGGCTTTCTGGTGGTCGGTAATATACTGAATGGAGTAAATCCTTTGGTTTCCAGTCGTTTTAGCCTGGCGGCTGGAGTAAACATACACTGGTCAACCAATTAGTCCGGTCTTATGCAGGATAGGCATCTGGGCTCTAAAGGTTTTTTCAATGTTCTCCTTGGTAAAGACAGTGTCTACAGCACCATGCACGATCAGTCGTTGATTGATCATAATTACCTGATCAAAGTGGGATTCCACGGAAGAGAGATCATGATGAATCACCAGCAATGTCTTCCCGTTCCTTGCCAGTTGTTGTAATATTTCCAGAATACGCTCTTCGGTGGTCACATCTACACCCACAAAGGGTTCATCAAGAAGAAAAATGTCAGCCTGCTGGCATAGGGCACGGGCAAGGAAAACCCGCTGTTGCTGTCCGCCAGAGAGTTCACCTATCTGACGATTGGCCAGATGGGGAATGCCCAGGTCCTTAAGAGCATTCTGCGCAATTTCACGATCAGACTTATCAAGTCTTTGGTACACCTTCTTGTGAGGGTAGCGACCCTGCAACACGATATCCATAACGGTGGCAGGAAATTGCCAGTCGACTTCATCCTTTTGCGGTACATAGACTACGCTCTTGCGCATATCTTCAATGCGCTTTCCTTCTACCCGGATAGATCCGGTGTTGATGTCGATGAGGCCAAGAATCGCTTTGAACAAGGTCGACTTCCCTGCACCGTTGGGACCAATTACCCCACATAGGTGACCTTCTTCAATTTCAAGAAATATATTGGTCAGGGCTCTTTTGCGATCGTAGGATACACTCAGATCCTTTACGGATATCACGGGAGTACTCATTTGCTAAATCTAAAGATTAATAATGCCATAATCAATAGGGCAGCAACCACTATGATTCCATATAGCCACGCACTGGTTGAACCCTCTTTTTCCGTAGTGTCTGCGCTATCGGTGGTGGCGGTCAGGGCCTGTACAATTACATTTGTATTATGTCTGAGCATATCCACATACGAGTTGGCGGGGCTGTCTTTGTCGCCTATAGAGTCAGCATATAGTTTTCCGCCTATCTTGATATGATTGTCAGAGGCCAGCTGCTCAAGAATTTTTGGATTAATGGTGCTTTCGATGAAGACCGCAGGCACACCATTTTCACGAATAACCCGATTTAATCGAATAATATCTGACGTCTGAATATCTGCATCAGTAGAGGTGCCCAGCACTGATTCCAGTCGTATGCCATATCTCCTGCCGTAGTATTGGAATGCATCATGTGAAGTAATGAGGATCCGTCTTTCCTCTGGAATCCTTTGCACCTGGTCCATGATATATGCGTCTAGGTTTTCGATTTCCTTGTAGTACTCTTCGAAGTTTGATTGGTACATTTCTGCATGGTCCGGGTCCGATTCGACGAGTGCATTTTTGATGGTCGTGATATACTTGAGACCATTGCTGGCATCCATCCAGGCATGGGGATCTGTGGCGTTCTGGTAGATTAGGCTTTCGATCGGCTTGATATCCTCTGTGACTGTCACCACTGTAGCCTGTGATCCTGCATTTTCAATGAGTTCGTTCAGCCAACCTTCAAATGTCAGACCATTTCGAAAGATGATATCGGCACTGGCGATGATCCGTGCGTCCTGAGGTGTAGCTTCATAGATGTGTGGATCTCCACCGAT
>JAUILM010000296.1 GCA_030432855.1 Bacteroidia bacterium | reverse complement strand
AAACCTAATCTTTGTATCTGGCCATGAGCACAACCTGCAGTACATCGTACAGCAGCGACATCCATTTATCATCAGTGGATCAGGCTCAAAGCGTAACCGATTACATAAAGGTCCTAATCTCGTGTACGGTCATACAGATCCGGGATTTGTTCGTTTGGATGCATACGATGATGGGTCGATTTGGACGACCTTCTACACAGTCTCTGAGGCTGGTAAACCCGTAGATGTTTTTACATCCGAAGTCAAAAGTCCCAACAGAGAAGTGGAGCCGTTTGATTTTTCTGAGTTTGAAAAAGGGATGGATACTGTTGAGACTTCAATCTATTCTACAACTGAAACAGATAAGAGTGGATTTTATAGAATGTTTTGGGGAGAATGGTATCGGGATGTGTATGGTAAGAAGGTCAAAGTACCCACTTTGGATCTATCCAGAACGCACGGAGGCCTGGTACCCGTCCGTCGTGGAGGTGGTATGCAAACTTCCTCAGTCAGGCTCGAGGACCCGGATGGTCGGCAGTATGCACTTCGGGGCATGCAGAAAAATGCAGCTAACCTATTGCCAGGGGCTTTTCAAAATACCTTTGTGTCGGACCTGATGCGAGACTTTTTTACCACGGCCCACCCCTATGCAGCATTTGTTATTCCTACTCTGGCAGATGCCGTAAATGTGTATCATGCCAATCCCAAACTCGTATACGTGCCAAAGCAGCCCGCGTTGGGCAAATACAACCAGGACTTTGGAAATGGGCTCTACCTATTCGAAGAACGACCCGCTAACGACCGTAGTGATGTCGCCAGTTTCGGACGTTCAAAAGATATCATTAGTACTGTCGACCTGCTAGACAAACTTGAGAAGAACGATAATCATCGCTTAGATAATCAATGGATCATACGATCGCGGATGTTTGATCTGGTGCTTAGTGACTGGGACCGACATCAGGATCAGTGGCGGTGGGCCAGTTTTGAAGACAAGAAAGAAGAAAAAACGATATATCGTCCGATACCCAGAGACCGCGACCAGGCATTTGCCAGATTCGATGGTCTTTTTACAAGTCTGGCGACCAGATCGTTAATCAATCTTCGCCCCATGCAGCGATTTCCTGAATACACGAAAAAAGTGCATTGGCTCACCTGGGGTACAAGATTCTTCGACAGAAGATTTTTAAATGAAGCCACCTGGGAAGACTGGGAAAAGGAAATTGATTTTATTCAGGAGAATCTAACAGACCAAACTATTGAAAAGGCACTCGCAGAATGGCCCCGCGAGATCTACAGTGTGCAAGGTGACCGAATCTCACAGACCTTAAAAAAACGTCGTGACAACCTCAAGGAAATGGGCCGTCAATTGTATGACTTTGTATCTGAAGATGTCGATATAGTAGGAACCAATAAATCTGATTATTTCCTGGTGGAGCATCAAAGTGCACATGAAACGAGAGTCAGGGTATTCAGGGACGGAGATAAGGAAAAAGAGGACAAAATTTATGATCGTGTATTTAATTCTGATGATACAAGGAGCATTCAATTGTATGGTCTGGAGGGAAAGGATGATTTTGAAGTAGTTGGTGAGGGTAAATCATCCATCAAAATTCGTATGATTGGTGGTCCTGATGAAGATACATTCGAAGATGATACTCGTGGAGGAAAGAAATCAAGGGTTTACGACGATCTGACAGGGGGAGATGATGTGGATGGCAAAAATATACTTGATAAAAGATCCAACAGACATCTACTCAACGAATACAATTTTAAGGAATTCCAATACAATTACTCTTTAGCCGTACCCTATGCTGCCTTCTATACAGATGATGGCTTTTTCTTTGGTGGCTTCTTGACCCATCAGGTATCTGAATTCAAGAAACAGCCGTATGGCCAGTCTCATAGTTTTGGTATCAACTACGCTCTGGCCACTCAGGCATTCCAATTTTCGTGGAAGGGTCGATTCGTAAATTCATTCGGCAAATGGGATTTGACACCCTCCGTACTGTTTCAGACACCCCGTTATTCACAAAATTTCTATGGTCTTGGTAACGAAACTTCCTATACAGAAGATGAAGAGTACTATCGGGTCAGAAATAAAATCTTTAGAGTCGCTACAGGTCTGGAGAAAAAGTCCCGGGGTGGATCATCACTACAGTTCCTGCCCTACTACGAACAAATAAAAGTCGAGCAGACGGATGATCGACTCATTTCGCTTCAAGAGATTCCAGTGCGCGATGCTATTTTCAGCAATCAGTCCTATCTGGGAATAGAAGCAATTTTTAAACACCACAACACGACGAATTTAGCTTACCCCACCCGGGGCATGAGCTTTGAAGGAGGTATTCGGTGGAAGAAGAACCTCAGTGTGAATGACCGCGACTTCTTCACATTTGATCAGCAGCTCTCATTGTATATACCGGTTACACGAAATGAACTTGTAGTATTTGCCACCCATTTTACCGCTTCACAGATACTCGGAGAATTTGATTTTTATCACGGATCAACTCTGGGGGGATTGCAAACACTCAGGGGATTGCGTATCGAACGTCTGACCGGGCGAGCCAGTCTGGCGCATAGCAATGACCTCCGCATTCCCATCGCCAGGATTCGCAACAACATCATACCCTTCGCTATTGGATTCACCGGCAGTTTCGACTACGGCCGGATATATTACGATCTTGAATCTTCGGACAAATGGCATACCAGCTATGGTGGATCAATCTGGTTCAATTTTGTGAATGCCGCTGTGGTAAGATTTGGTCTGCATCAAAGCTCTGACGGTGGCAGGTTTATTGCAGGACTTGGGTATGCATTCTAAAAAAATGGCAACTTTGCATTTGTTTTAGACTACAACAATGGCGCTGAGTACCAAAAATCAACCACTTCATCTGAAAGCAGAACGGCTACTGGAGCAGGTGAGACGGGAAATGGGTTTAGATCACTTTCCCTTCAAAACATTACTCAGTATGCGGCCTCTGATGGAGTACTGGTCGACTCAGTTCTCAGATGAGTCTCAGCGGTTTCAACATATTTCCCGGGAAATTCAGCAATATGTTGACAAGCATCCATCGATACTGGAATCGTATGATGACAGTGCGAGCTTCATAGCAGAACATGAAGAGATTGTCGACCTACTATTTGGCGGTGTCTTTCCACTGGTAATGACCGACAACCTACTTGGCTACGCAGCGCCGCCATTTGTAATGCGTCCTTTTTATGTCACCTATGGCCTCCAACTACTGGTAGCGGATAGTGGTCTCGAGATTCACTTCGAGCAGCTGGGAGAATTGCACAAGATCCCTTACAGCATCAGAGCATGTATAATCATTTTACAGAAATATTATGGCGCTGATCTTGAGCCTGTCATGCCTCTGATATTTCGCCTTCAGCATGAGGATACCAGTCTTGAAAGATATTATAAGACCACAAGTTTGTTGGATTTTTTACAGGTCAAAACTAAAAAGAAAGCTCCTGAAATATCAGAAGAGCAACTGGACCGGCTGTTGCAAAACACAGAAGATGAAGCTTTATGGTTAAGTACCATTTCTCCTGAGGTCTTCTACTTCGAGGGATTCTTCTTTGCCGTGATGAATGATGTCACTGAGATGGAAACACTATCCCGGCTCAGAAAGATATTGCTGGCTCCTAATCCCTTTATGGTGATCGAAAGTGCAATAGCGGTTGCAGACCTTACCCGAAATTATCTGGGCCTTTCCGATATGGAAATGGGAATATCTGCACTTGACTATCCAACCGAACACTCCCTGGCTCATCGTTACAAAATTCACTACCCGATTGCTTCTGAAATTGGACATTTCCTAAGTCCTGAAAATGCTGGCTCCGTCTATGACAGAGCCTGCCAAAGACACAGGATACAAACTATCTCCGACCTCAGACAGTTATCATCACCTTCTCCCATAGAAAGAGCCTTGATAAATGGTGGCTTCCGAAGTCTCATGGTAGTACCTTTGCGGGATCAGAAAAAAAGAATAATCGGGCTAATCGAACTGGCCTCTCCACGTCCATATATTTTTACCCGAATCAAAGAATTAAAATTCAAGGAGATTCTGCCACTCTATGATATTGCTATAGAGGAAAGTCGAAAATTTGTAGAAAATAGAATTCAATCGGTCATACAGGAACAGTTTACAAATATCCATCCCAGCATTCAGTGGAAATTTACAGAAACTGCATTTAACTATCTGGTTGACCAGGATCATTCTGAGGAGGTTGTGTCACTGGAGGAGATTCGTTTCGGAGGCATTTATCCACTGTTTGGTCAGGTAGACATTAATAGTTCTACAGAAATCCGAAACCGTGCAGTAAAAGCAGATGTCCTTAAAAATCTGATGCTTCTTGAATCAGTAATAGGTATAGCCTATGAAAAAAGTAGGTTTCACCTACTGAAAAAATATGCTTATGAGGTCAAGCATAAATTGTTTGAAGTGCAAAACAATTTTGACAGCGGTCTGGAAACCATAGTTAGTGACTTATTACTCGATGATATACATCCGGTCCTTCGGCAATTGCGAGAAAACAATCCTGTCCTGGCTGAGAAAATCGATGAATATTTTAACGCATTACATCCGAGATTAGAAATCGTATTTGAAGCACGTGAAGACTATGAAAAAAGTCTCAACAAAATTAATCGCACCATTGGATCGTACCTTGACGAGCAGGAAATAATAAATCAAAAAGTCATTCCCCATTACTTTGAAAAATATAAAACGGATGGTTTTGAATATACTATGTATCTGGGCCAGTCCTTGCTCCAACACGGACATTTTTCGATTCATCACCTGCAAAATTTGCGGCTATGGCAGTTAAAAAGTATGGTGGAGCTACATCACATTCTTGAAAATCAAAGACCATCCCTGACTTTGGACATGACCGTATCCTACTTGATCCTGGTCTTTAACAGTACGTTGAATATCAGCTTCCGGATGGAGGAAAAACGTTTTGATGTAGATGGGGCGTACCATATACGATATGAAGTCCTGAAAAAAAGAGTAGATAAAGCCATAATTGCCGGGACTAAAAATCGTCTGACCTGCCATGATAAAATATCTATTGTATTTCTCCAGGATAAAGACAAGCAAGAATATCTCGCCTACTTACAATATTTAATAGAAGAAGAACTACTGGACAATGAAATCGAAGAGGTAGATTTAGAAAAAGTGCAGGGGGTACAGGGTCTTAAGGCACTTCGTGTAGCTTTCAAAAAATAGAAACTATGAACAAGTGGATCAAAAGAATAGCAGTGGGACTCCTAATTATATTGATAGGTTTGCAATTTATCAGTATTGATAAAACAAATCCTCCAATAAATGCAGAACAGGATATGATCACCATTTTGACTCCACCCGTGGAGTTGGCGACCACTATACGAAAATCCTGCTATGATTGCCATTCGCATCATACAGTCTATCCATGGTATACCAGCATTGCACCATTTTCCTTTTGGATAAAGGATCACATCGAACATGGACGAAGGCACCTCAACTTCAGCATTTGGGGCACCTATGATCAGGAAAGAGCCCATCATAAACTTGAAGAGTGCTTCGAGGAAGTACAAGAAGGCCACATGCCACTACCATCCTACCTTTGGATACATGACGAAGCTAAGCTAAGTCCGGAAATCCAGGAAACTCTTGCCACCTGGTTTAAATCTCAGATGTCGAAATATCAGTAATCCTCGCTAGTGCCTAGCTTTAGTACTACCTTTGATTTATCACCTCTCGATACTTTTCTTAAGAATGATCTAAAGGATTTATAGTCGGAGGCTTCATGCGTTTTTTCATGAAGAATTAATTTCCTGACTACAGAAAGGAAACCATCATTGTTGTTTATTTCTAACAAATAAGAGCCAAAGGGTGATTCTTCATGGATAGGATCAGGGATTGCTTCCGCAACAACATTTTTTGGAAGCTTAATGGAGATTGTATCTATTTCATGAAAGGCTTCTGAAATACTTATTTTTTGCTTCCGGTCTTTTGACGAAGGGGGCACCGATTGCCATCGATTATGGATCACGGGTTGCAAAAACATGCGATCTCCACTTAATGTTGCATACCCATCTGCTGATAGTTCGATTTTTTCATCGATCTCCATTGAAGTGTCATTTTTGGTATACGTTACATCTACTACATCAAGTCCACTTATATCCAATCGCTTTTGCAGAAAATCAATCTGATCCTTTTTTGACCTGCTCACCTGATACACGACTTTTTCCCGATAAAGGTTTGTGTAATGAACATCTATTGATCCTTGCAGTGTTTGATCTTCTTCCAATTCCATCTCGATCCGGCTCACGACTTTAGAATCTTCAAACTCATATCTTGGAGTTCTAACTAAAAATCCACCCTGCTCGTTTATGCAGAGGGCGTTCCGATCATCTGTGAAGGTTCCCAGGTATCCAAAGGGGTTTGTCTGGCTGGTACATTCCAACCAAATCGTATCATTTTCTAAGGGTACAGATAAGATAACATGATTAGCTTGAAAGGCATTTGGCAGATCAGTAAAAGTCAATGATGAGAAAGATTTACCCGCACCAATAACTGTATAGTTGGATGGAATACCCACATGAGAAAGCATGACTCTCATGTAATTGGATAAGGCCTTGCAATCACCATATCCCACCTCTGCGACCTTAGATGCACTAATAGGTTGGTATCCACCAATACCCAACTGAACACTTACATAGCGAGTATTGTCTTGCAGGTACTTATACAAAATCGCAACTTTTTCTCTTGGTGATTCAATGTTTTTAACAAGAGCCTTTATCGCATCTGATTCTTCCCCCGATAGCTCTGATCTATCTTCAAGCAAAGAATACAACCACAAACCATAGGACTCCCATGTACTCATATCACCCTCGTTTCCATCATAAATGAAGTGGGTTGGAGCCAGGTACAAGCATGGTATTATCTGGTCATCAGGTAAAGAAAACGGCTCTTCACTAATTGGAATCAAATTGGTAAGTTGCCATTTATAATGCTCCAAATCTCCTTTCTTTTGTATCTCCGGCTTTTCTCCTGCAAGATTCCATCTGGATCTTAATCCTACTGATTGAGGGACGATTACCTCAAATATACTTTCGAC
>JAUILM010000295.1 GCA_030432855.1 Bacteroidia bacterium | reverse complement strand
CTGAAATTGAGCAAGCTCTCCGGGATCGGTGATTCCACCATTACGACCATCCGTGTACCAGGTTACATAGCCGTTTCCTCCACCATATGTATTTTGAAATTCGGGAACGACAAAAGGTCTGTCAGATACGTAGGAGATGGAGTAATCCACACCCAGACCTTTAGTCTCAGAGCCATTCTTGGTTGTAATCAATATGACTCCGTTGGCAGCTCGAGAGCCATACAATGCTGCTGCATTCGGTCCCTTTAATACCGACATGGAGGCAATATTGTCAGGATTGATCTCCGAGATACCCCCTCCATATACATTATTGTCAGAAGCACTGACCGAACCAGAGGTACCCGGAGAAGCAAAATCTCCTTCCATGGGTACACCATCGATTACATATAGAGGTTGGTTATTTCCCAAAATCGAGGAATTTCCACGGATTGTTACCTGACTTCCACCCCCCAGCGCATTCGCCTGGGTAATCTGTACCCCGGCAACTTTTCCAGCCAGACTATTAACCGGATTACTTGATTGATTAGTGGTAAATGCCTCTGAAGTAACGTCCTGCACGGCATACCCCAGGGCTTTTTTCTCTCGCTCTACACCGAGCGCAGTAACTACAATTTCATTCAAATCGAGCGCTTCATCACTCAATGTCACCTCCACAAAGTCCTGTCCTGTGAGTTCAATTTCTTCAGTCACGAATCCTGTATAGGATACAACCAAAATCTTTGACTCCTGTCCTTCCAATGAAAGTTCGAAATTACCATCAAAGTCGGTGATGGTTCCCTTGCTGGTACCTTTAAGATACACGGTAGCTCCGATGAGAGGTTCTTCAGCGCTTTTCACGACGCCTTTAAGCATACCTTCGGAGGCAGATTGTCCAGAAAGATGTACTACCAAAAATGTGAATAGCAATACATACAAATGTCTTACTGGGTTCATAATAAAATGTTTTTAGTGAGCAGTAGAATAACTTAACTGACGTAATGATACAGGAGAGGAAAGCCAATAAAAAGTCACTTTTCGTAGACTTTGTGAATTGCGTATGAAATTAGGAGTACCTTACAAGGCAAATGATATTATAGGATCTAGCACAAATCACCACATAATCCAAACTAAAGGACTGCCTAAACAAATTTTAATTTGGTCTACCCATTATGTACGTCCGCCCACATGTTGAAGTCCAAATTGTTAATAAAAGCCTAAAATCGATTAGATCCAGAGTGCATTGGGTCTATAAATTCCAACTATTTAAAACCTTAACAATTATATTACCCGTCATCTATTTATCTGGATTTTTCAGGATATCTTTTGCTGCAGGGCATACTACACTGTGATATATTGTGACGCCCAAACTGCAGATAACTTCATAATCATATACCTGAGGAAATCGAAAAATTCTCTAATTGTCCGTGCAACTATGGAAGCCCTTGTGACCTATTTGTGTAGATTTGCGGACTAACTAACTATCCTAATCCATCATGTCTCTACGTTACCTCATTTCGGGTACCTTCCTCGTAATAGTAGTCACCTTATCCTGTAAAAAGGAGCTGGTAGCCCCTGAAGTAGGGCTCCAAAACATAGAGCAACAACACTTTCGATATGATCAATTTGATTATCTAAGTGAAACGCCATTTACGGACATTATTGAAATATTTGATGTATCCCGCGATAGGACGTTGCTGGTTGGACAGGGAAATGATGGTGACAGCAAGTTTGTCTATCTGCGAGAAAATGGCTCTTATGCTGAAGCTGAGACTTTGGATTTGGGTGATTACCGGACCGCTGGAATGGACATTATCAAAATCAATGATCTGTTTTATGGTCTTTCCTCCTTCGGATTTAATCTCGCGAGTATACCCATCTTGTGGATGTCATACGATCAGGGATATGTGACAAATTATTTCTCATTTGAAACGTTTGATCTACGATTGGCCGCGATGACTCTGGTTCAGGATTCTTTCATTGTTTGCGCAGGTACAACAGATGCCTCACTTTTTATCGGACTTTCGGATAGAGATCCAGTTTTCACCATTCATGATCTATCTTTGGACACTATTCTACATCATCAGGAAATTGAAATGACAGAATATCAGGATGTTATCGATATCACTTCCAATAGTGATGGCACATTTGTGATCTGGGGCACCTACGATCAAATACCTTCTCCACAGACGTTATTCGGTATTAAAGTGGATTTACAAGGCAATGTACTTTGGTCCAGAAATTTCGAGCAGGTTATCGTACAGGGAGGACATCTGGACTGTCAGCCGTTGTTTGATGGAAGTACTCTCGTGTTTTATACTTCACCCTCACCCATAAACAACAATAGCAATCTACATCTCATGAAATGTAGTGCAACCGGGGATATCGCCTGGATTAAAGAGTACGGAGGCCCAGATACAGAACAGTCAGGCGAAATTTTTCTGACTTCCCGAGACGAAATCTTATTGTCTGGCGAAACCAACAGTTACGGAGAAGGAAAAAATAATATTATCCTTATTAAAACGGATCTAAATGGATCACCAGATTGGTTTCGGACCTTCGGAGACCGATATCCAAATCAGGCAAAAACTATCACGGAAAATGGTAATGGATTTATTCTCGGAGGGACAAGTTTTATACAAAAGGAGCATCTTGACTACGAAGTATTTACACTTGCTTTTGACCACGATGGGATTCCTATTGAATAGCGTAAAGATTGGGTAATTTAAAACCGTCAAAGCAACTATACCGACCACTCCAATCGAACAATAAGCATCCTGATCTTAGTTTGGCTACTGACAAAAGATTAAAAAGCCATGTATCAATTAAGATCTTTCCAACGAGGAGCGGCTATTATAATGGTAGCTATAAGTTCATTACTAATCTTCAACGCTTGTAACGCTTCTAAGCGCACTAAAGGTGCAATCATCGGTGGTGCCGTGGGTGCTGCAACCGGGGCTATAGCCAGCAAAAAGAACAAAGCGGTTTCTATTATCCTGGGTGCCAGTATAGGAGGAATTGCCGGTGGATTGATAGGTGACTATATGGATCGTCAGGCCGAAGAAATACGAAAGGATCTGGAAGGAGCACGTGTAGAAAGAGTGGATGAAGGAATCGTGGTGACCTTCGAGAGTGGACTACTATTCGATTTTGACGAATTTTCTCTAAAACCAGAAACCAGGGAGAATCTATATCGGCTTTCCAATACATTGCAAAAATATTCGGAAACTGATGTACATATTTTAGGACATACCGATAATATTGGTAATCCCTCGTACAATTTAACTCTATCACAGAATCGAGCCGAGGCAGTTCGAAACTATCTGGTGGTCTCCAATGTAAGTCAAAAAAGATTGGAAATTCAGGGCTTTGGTGAATCAGACCCTATTGCCACCAACGACACTAAAACGGGACGACAAAATAATCGTCGTGTGGAAATCACAATTGTTGCCAGTGATAAACTAATCCGCGATGCCAAGAGGGGTGACATACCTGGCGTCTAATTAATTAAACTTTATCCAATTAATAAAAAATCATGAAAAATATAATAATAGTCTGCCTATTACTAACGGCAGGTACAGGTATAGTGCATGCACAATTAAACAATCGATTCTCTATTGGTCCAAGAGTAGGTGTGAATTTTACCAACCACACCGGAGCACAAAGTAACTCAACACAAAATATGGTCGTGGGGATTACATCCACCTACAGCATCAATGAAAAATCAGGAATTACCATTGATGGTCTGTATTCCAGACGTGGATTTGACCTGGGTGGCACCAACAAGCTTACCAATTACCTGGAAATACCCGTATTATATACATCCTTCTTTGGTTCACTGGGCGAACCCTTCAGACCAAAGATTTATGCTGGTTTTGCACCATCATTCTTACTATCTGCAAAATCTAATAATAACGACATTTCAAATCAATTTAACACCACTACGTTGGATGTCGTAGGTGGTATAGGATTTAATTACCGGCTGGCAAACAGGGTATGGTTAAACGCTGATCTTCGTGCGGTGCTAGGACTTATGGAAGTCGAGAAAAATGGAAATTACAAAAACAGAACCATTCAGCTGTCAGCTGGTGTGGCCTATGGATTGTAATAGCACCCTCTTTTTTCCAGGATCGAACAAAATCGCCTTAAAACGAGTAAGAATAATAGAATTGTTAAACAAAAAACTCTATTTAATTTTTATGCGTTTTTATAAAAATAATACATTTAATAAATTACTTAACTCTCTTTTTCTGCTTCCCTTGGCAGGACTTACATTAATGGTCGCGTCTTGCTCATCATCCAGGACAGTGGCCGATCAATCATCACCAGAGAGTATAATGTTTGATACATTACTTTCTACTGATAATCGTGCCGCAGCTGTCGCTATCGGAGCCAGTATGGGTGGCCATGCCGGAGTAATCATAAACGAATACATGGATCGGCAGGCTGACGAAGTCGAGGAGCGTATTGAAAATGTGAAAATAGTGCGTGTTGCTGAGGGTCTGGTATTATCGTATGATGTAGACTACTTGTTTACTCAAAATTCTGACGAATATAAGTATGGTGCTCAGGCATCGCTAGATAAGTTGGCTCGTGTTTTCAATAAATTTGATAAGACTGAGATCAGAATTTTAGGTCACTCAAAGAGTGCAGGTGCTTCAGATTTTAACTACGCTTTGTCAAAGGCAAGAGCTGAAGGTGTACGAAATACTTTGATATCAAATAACATTGTAGAAGACCGTTTACATGCATTTGCTCTTGGCGAAATGGACCCCATTGTTGAGTCTCACCCTAATGTCGCTTCTATGCACAATGCACGTATTGAACTAGTAATTATAGCGGATGATGCATTGCGAGATGCAGCCTCCAAAGGAATGAAAGAAAATGTTTTCTAATATATCCAAAGTACTTGTTTATAAATCTCCCGGTACCACCGGGGGATTTTTTTATTTAGAGAATCATCCTGGAGGCATTTTTCCAACCAAATTCCTCTCTTTAGGGACATTAAAATAAACCAACGATATTTCCGGAATCATCGACATCGATATTTTCCGCTGAGGGTTTAGATGGCAGTCCTGGCATGCGCAGAATATCTCCAGTAATAGGAATGAGAAATCCAGCTCCTGCAGCAATTTCTATCTCACGAACAGTCACCACAAAATCCTTGGGACGGCCCAGGAGTCTGGGATTATCTGAGAGCGATTTTTGTGTTTTAGCGATACAGACCGGCAGATGTTCCAGCCCCAATTTTGCAATTTTTCTTAAGTCCTTTTTAGCACGTGATGTATAGTCAATGGCCTCAGCACCGTATATTTTGGATGCTATGGTTTCAATTTTATCTCTTACCGGTTGCTCCCATGAGTATAATGGTTGAAAGGAACTATCAGATGATTCCATCGTTTGCACCAGTGCTGTTGCCAGGTCCACAGCACCTGCTCCACCCCTTGCCCAAACATCAGCTACCTGTACCGGCGCATTGAGCGCTTTGCAACGGTCAGTGACCACCTTGATTTCTTCGTCTGTATCAGAGGTAAACTTATTGACGGCTACTACTGCAGGAAGTCCAAACAACCGAATATTCTCCAGATGTTTCTCCATGTTCTCTAGACCTTGAGCAACGCGTTCTGGATCAGGAATGGTCAGTTCATCAAGCTTCGCCCCACCATGATATTTTAAAGCCCGAAGGGTCACCACGAGAACGACAGCATGAGGCTCCAGGCCTGCTGCCTGACATTTGATATCAAAAAACTTCTCTGCGCCGAGATCAAATCCAAATCCTGCTTCGGTCACTACATAATCAGCAAGAGAAAGTCCCATTCGCGTGGCTATCACTGAATTGGTCCCCTGGGCTATGTTGGCAAAAGGACCTCCATGTAAGATGGCAGGATTTCCTTCCATTGTCTGCACCAGATTCGGTTTAATTGCTTCTTTCAATAATGCGGTCATAGCACCATGTGCCTTCAAATCCCGGGCATAAACCGCGTCTCCACTGAAGGTAAATCCAATAAAGATATTGCCCAGTCTTCGCTTTAGATCCTGCAGGTCATCGGCTAGACATAAGATAGCCATGACTTCGGAAGCAGCCGTTATATCAAAGCCTGTCTCACGTGGTATACCGTAAGACGTACCACCAAGACCCACAATGACCTTTCTCAAGGCTCTGTCATTCATGTCCATCACGCGTTTCCACAGGACCGTGCGAGGGTCAATCCGAAGATCTGATTTCTTGTTCTGCAGGTTATTGTCCACCAGTGCCGCAAGCAGATTATGTGCCTTTTCTATGGCGCTAAAGTCACCGGTAAAATGCAGATTGATATCTTCCATGGGTAGGACCTGTGAGTATCCACCCCCCGTGGCTCCTCCCTTAATACCAAAGACAGGACCCAATGAGGGCTCACGGAGTACAACGCATGTTTTCTTACCGATCTGTGCCATACCCTGCGTCAATCCAATGGATATCGTGGATTTTCCCTCGCCGGCAGGAGTAGGTGATATAGCAGAAACCAAAATCAATTTGCTCTGGCTAATCTTCTCCTGATCTATGAGATTAAGAGGCAGCTTTGCCTTATAGCGACCATATAATTCAAGGGAATTCTCTTCAATCCCCAATTGACTCGCAATTTCGGTGATCGGTTGTAGTGCAGCCTTACTGGCTATTTCAAGATCTCTAGACATATTTCTTTCTTGCCAGCAGCCTTATCAACTGACAGTCACCAAAATAATAATGTTTGCGGGCAGCCACTCATCCCTCAGCAATAAATTGGCTGAGATCCTTTATATAAGAAGAAAGATCCAGAGAGCGATTAAGACCGGACCGAGAAGACCGATAGTGATACCACCCAATCGAAATTCGTTTTGATCCAGGTAGCCTGTACTGTAAGCAATGGCATTGGGAGGTGTCGACACCGGAAGGAAAAGCGCGCAACTGGCGCACAATGCAATGATAAGGGGCAGCACCACAGGGTTTACACCATCCCAAAGACCGGCGGCGGGAATAAGGATCGCAGCCGCGGCAGTATTACTCATGATATTGGAAGCAAAGACAGTAATCGCGGCAAATACCACTACCAGAGCAATCATCGGAAGGCTCAGGTTTTGAATCTGAGACAGAAAGTAATCCATTAAGCCCGATTCTTCAATGGCAAGCCCCAGT
>JAUILM010000294.1 GCA_030432855.1 Bacteroidia bacterium | reverse complement strand
TTCTAATGATTTAGATGCAATTCAACTTCCTGCCGGCAACCAGGTAGACCCTGATGCCTGGGATGACAATTTTTGGCAAAAAAAATAATCCTTACGTGAAGAATATATTATACATTCTGTGCATAATTCCACTTCTCATCGGATGTGGAGATCGAGCAACGGATACGCTGCAAAATCTCGCTCAAGATGAAGCTCAACTTAAAAGCGAGTTGCAGGAAATGAGGGATAGTATAGAGCATACCTGGGACCATGTAAATCAGATTATTTCAGAGAATCTTCCCATTGATATGCCTGCCAGGGAGAAGGAAAATATGTTGAAGGTTAGAAATGCGCGGCTGATCAGGATGTTTCAATCATTTGATGCACTGGAACCTGATATCAAGAAGACAGTGGATAGTGCCGAAGCTTTTGACAATATCATGTCACAACGCATTGTCAAAATACGACGCCAACTCGAAGAGATCGAGGAGGAAAAATATCGGCTTTCTCAACCTTCAGACTAAATAGTAACAAAGCTTAAAACAGATGAGAATCATTTTATAATCCATATCCTATTAATCCATGAACAAGTTTTACTTATTTTTTACAAGCGCCTTACTTTTTCTGGTATCGTGTCAGCAAGATGATGACATTCCCATCATTGTTGAGAGTCCGGGGACTGCTCAGTATTCGCATAAAATTCCTCTCACCTGGAATCAGTTATTCCTTGAATTTGAACGTTACAGTCCAGGGTACCGCCCTCCCGTATCGGCGAGAAATCATGCCTACATTAATTTTATGGCATACGAAGCGGTCGTTCACGGGAGTCGGGGACGATACAATAGTCTGGCGCATTTTTTTGACAATCTCACAATCGAAAGTCCGGAACCCAACGTGGAATATAATTGGGAAATCGTACTTAATGCTGCCTATGCCCGAGGATTTGAACTTTTCTTCCCTGTCGCACCTTCACAGCAACAATTCCAACTACTCGATGTAAGTCATGCCCTACGATCCGAATTACAATCCCGATCCGAACCTGAGGTTTACCAACGCTCTACCGAATACGGGCGAAAAGTAGCGGAAACCATTTATGACTGGTCTCAGGAGGACCATTGGGGTCATGAAGCATATCTAAGAAATAGTGACCCTAAATATATTCCTCCCTTTGGTCAGGAGCTGTGGAAACCAACCTACCCAGATTTCCTACCTGCACTGTTACCGCATTGGGGCAAGGTGCGTACATTTGCCGCTTTGAGTACTGACAAAGCTCCCCCTCCTCCACCATTCAGCACCCATCCCTCCTCCAGACTCTATACTGAGGCGATGGAGACAAGAGAATTGGTCAACCGTATCAAAGCGGGAGAACATGCGGAAGATTATTGGATTGCCGAATTTTGGAGTGATGATTGTCCCATCCTGACCTTTACACCCGCAGGAAGATGGGTGAGCATCACCAATCAAATGGTAGGTATCGAACGACTTGATATGATGGAAACTGTACTACTCTACACTAAGGTAGGGATGGCCTTGTCTGATGCAGGAGTACGCTGCTGGGGTGAGAAATATGAATACAACTGTCTGCGACCCATAGATTATATTCGGGAATACATGGAAGATCCTAGCTGGAACACCGTCATGTGTCCCGATGGTTCGGGAGGTTATTACACGCCTAATTTTCCCTCATATCCTTCAGGACACGCTACTTTTGGAGGTGCTGCGGCGGTAGTGCTGGCTGACACTTTCGGTGATGACTATACATTCACTGATCGAAGTCATGAAGGCCGTACTGAGTTTAGAGGCGCTCCACGAACATTCCAGTCATTTGAAGCTATGGCAGTGGAGAATGGTTATAGTAGAGTACCACTGGGCGTACACATCCAGGCCGACTCGGATGCTGGATTGAACCTGGGTCAAATAGTGGGTCAACGAGTTATTGATCTGCCCTGGCAATAAAATATCATAGATGCTACTCATTGCGTAAATGAGTAGCATCTTTAAAATATAGTTTATGCTATTGCATTTCAAAGATGTTTTTATGACATCATCAATGCAAGAAAAATATAGTCGGGAAGAACTTCATTCCCTGGCTATCAAACCTTCCTTCATTATCTTGTTATCAGATCGCATGAAGATTACTTACAAGAATGATTTAAGTGTAGAAAACACTTGTTTTGCCGACTCCCGGGAATTAATGGCAGAATATCGAACTACCTTTTCCAATGATGATATTATGTCCTATATATTAAAAGAAATCAAGGGTACATCCATATACACGGAGCACATTAAAATAAAAGTGCCTGAGAATGCAGTAGAATTCTTTGATCAAGAATAGTTATTCCTGATAAAAAATAATAACGCCCTTTTTATTGCTATTCAGTATATCCAACTTTCCATTGCCATCAATGTCTTCAATAACTACCTGAAGACCGGCTCCGGAATCATCATCGATCATATGTCGATGCCAGGTGGCTTCACCCGCTTTCTTCTCATACCAAAATATGACCGGGGGCTCTAATCCTCCGGGATCCTTCCCCTGATGTGCAAAAAATCTTTTTCCTGTAATAAAATCTTCCACACCATCGCCATTCAGATCTGCCATAGCCACCCCATGTGTCTGTGAAAAACTGGTATCGATTAAATGCCGCTTAAAACCGCCTTCTACCTGCTCATGCCACCAAATGCCGTAGGCATGCGCAGAAGCACTTAATATGTCAGCATCGCCATCTCCATCGATATCCCGGGCATACATTTGAGAGCAGGGTTCTCCAAGGTCCTTTGCGTGAAATGTCCATTTGACCTTATGAGGTTTTGTGGGTGCCTCCCACCATCCTTCTCTTATAATGATGTCTTTACGCCCATCTCCATTTACATCATCGGCACCGAGACCATGTGAATATCTGTCAGTACCTTTCGAACCCGGAAATGAAATCACTGTTTCAGTCCACTGCAAATTCTTGTTATTTTTTGGAGCTTCATACCAGACCATTTCACCGGTAGTTTCCCTCCCAAATACTAAATCCATCTGATCATCATCATCCAGATCAATAAACATGGGCGATTCGTTGCAAGCATTTGAATCGATAAGAAATTCTTCCCAGTGTTTGTCACTTTCACCTGGATTTCTATACCAGTACACTCCTTCACCCGGAAAATCAAAACATATGAAATCCTGCCAACCATCCTGATCGATGTCGTAACAAAAATTCAGAAAGGAATGACTATAACCCTTGGTGTAATCGAAGGTTTCCGGAGTTCTCACCTCGTGAATTTTCCAGCTGGGCGCTTCAAACCAATAGTGTCCGGCGACGATATCCTTTAAGCCATCATTATTCAAATCTGCACAAGCAACTCCTTCTGATATAAATGTACTATGCACTACTTCCTTACGAAAGGAAATTTCTGCCGGTCCCTCTTTGGTTAACACCTTTAAAAAAGCGAAAATGAATAAAGGACCGATAGTAAACAGCAGATAAGAATATTTCATAAAGTCTATTTTTCTTCCAGTAAGTAATCTATGAGGTCAAAAAAATCATCCTGTTCGATAATAGTTCCGAAGTGATCCGGCATCAAAGTATAGGGTGATTTTTCCATTTTATTGATTTCAGCTGACGCTATTGAAAATTCCGACCCCGTGGCATCAGCAAATATCTTACTCTGACCTTCATCGCGTCTGTACAATCCCTGCATGATGGTACCATCTTCTAATTGTACAATATAATTGGAAAATGCCGATGAAATATTTCTGTTTGGATCCAAAATTTTCTCAGTCAATGCATGAAGACCCCAATTGCCGATACCATCCAATTGCGGTCCGATATTCCCTCCATCATTATTTATTTGATGGCAGCTACTACAAAAACGCTGAAAAATCACACTCCCAAGGTTTACCGAGGCAGTTTCAGGATCAAAGTTCGAAATCCGTTCTGCAATAAGATCCTGGATACCTTCCGCCGGTGGCCTTATATTAACAGTAATTTCCTGTAGTCTGTCTTTTTGTTGTTGAGTCATCATAACGAATAGAGCAGAAGTAACATTATTTTCCATCAGGAGTCGTGGATTAATTTGCACGGAATCTGCTGCATCCAAAATTCGATTAATCCCTTGAGGTTGACTTGCCAATTGTACGATTATCTTCTGTTGTGCAGAGTACTCGACTTGATCCAGTGCCGCCAGGATTCTGTTGACCTGTGAAGGGTCTATATGCTTTGCCAGCGTTTCAAACAGATGTCCCGTCGAATAAGTAGATAATCCCTCTCTCTGCATCAGTAGTTCACTATTTTTTGGATTGATTTGCATCAATGCTTCGGCTGCAGCCAGGCGAACCCCAGGATCCTGAAGGGTATCGCTCCAAATACTTGTCAAGCTCGCTTCTGCAGATGAGATCTGGTATTTTCCGATAATTTCGGATGCGAATTGTAAGTAATCAGATCTCTGATCCGGAGAAACCCTGGGCAGATTCAAGGGGGCAGGAAGATCCGCTACTCCTACAAACTCCAGCCAACTACGAGACCCGTCTAAGAGCAATAATCGTCCCTTCTTTCCCGCCTGTTCCTGGACATTCCATTCCACCTTTTCAGTCTGAAAAGGTTGCTCCACAGCGATCTCCTTTAGGGTACTACCATCTTCAGCGACAAGTCTTACGAAACAGGTGGGTGGCGTGGGTTCTTCTCCCGGTCCCGGTTCATTTTTATGACCAACCAGAGAAAATTCCATGGCAGTCGGGATGGTAAAATATGGTGACCACATCTTGCCACGACTCCCATTATTTGTCTGCCAGTTTCCACTGGCAATCGCAAATACATGATTTGAATCATGATGCAGGGAATCCTTCACCCAAATATTACCATCATATGAACGATCATCCCAGGGTTCAAGATTCCATCCGTTGCCCTGAGCATATTGATCCAGATAAGTATCAGCCATTGAAATGGCCCAATCCTCCGCGGCCGAGCCCAGATCGGCTCCTCGCTGTTCCATACCCTCCTGGTAGCTTTGAAAATACTGGTATTCATCACTTGCATCCCGGTCACCCAATTGCTGGAGAATCTTAACAATCTCTCCATGTTCTGCCAGAGGTAGATTTACAGCAATATGCTTTGTGTACTGCAGAGCCAGCTCCTGGCTGTCCTTGACTTCAGGTAGAATAGATAAGAGAAATCTTGCAGCAGCAGGCAGTTCGACGCCTCTGGATAGTTCTGCGATAATATGTAGATCCTCCTGACTCCAGGAAGCCTGAGTGACAGACTGGTATATAGAGGGCACTCTGAGGTGATCTCTGATAGACTGCCGGATGGAATAGTAGAAATGAGAATCCCCTGTCTCCACATCCTTCAGCATATTGAGTAAGCCCAACACGCGATCCGGGCTGGGATATCGGGAGGCAACCATCACAGCTTGTCGTCTCACATGAACATCATCATCGGTGAGTGCAGGATCTATCTCATCGATCAGGGTAGCGTCCATCTCATCCAATTCGTACATAATTCTGAGCGCATGCACCCGGATAGCCGAATCTTCATGGGCAAGAGCTTCAAGAAGAATTTCATCATTCAAAGCTTCTAGCCGATAGAGCATCCACAAAGACTGAATATAGGCGACACCTGGCACATTATCAGCCTGGATAGTTTGCATTAGGGTGCTGATGGCTTCACCACCAAACCTATCAACAATCTGGTCTGAAACAGACATCCGGAACGGCAGTGCAGGATGATCAAGCAATGCTAATAACTCCTCCAGGCTGAGAGCGCTCAGATCTACACGCTCGGCTGATGGTCTATCTTTTGCGACTACCCGCCAGATTCTACCTCGTTGACGATCCCGGCCAGGATGATCCAATGCCACTTCATAATGCCCAATAATTCGATTATAGAAGTCAGCAATATATAAAGCTCCATCCGGACCCATCTTCACATCGACGGGTCTAAACCAGGGGTCTTCACTTACGATAAAATCATCTTCCTGATGTATTTCGGGGGTTGTGCCATTAAATGACGGAGTGGCTCTATACACCCTACACTTCACCACGTCCCCATAGTAGAAGGATTCCTGATATTCGGGTGGAAACTGATCTCCAAGGTAATACTCAAGGCCTGCCAATGCCGTAGCACCATAAGAATGGTCCATCAAGGCAGGGCCAAAGCCTATCCCGGTTGGTTTTTTGCCAAAGTGGGGATAGTCTGCCCCTTTTACCAGTTGATAGATGGGGCTGGTGTGGCAATCCACCGAATACGTATATCCCAACTCGTCGTATGCGTAACCAAAGGGATTCACCCGACCGGTCGTAGTGAGCTCTATCCTGCTGCCATCCGCACGTATACGGAATGTGTTGCCTGAGACCATTGTGATACTATCACCATCACTTCCGGCCACCGTAGAAGTGTTAGAAAAGCCGTGCCCCGCGTGTATCCAACCGTCCCATCCTCTTATCAGATTATTAATCATACCATGTGTATCATGGTGTCCGAAACCACCGTATAATATATTTCGCTCGTCCACTTTATCATCGCCATCATGGTCTTTTAGGTGGTATATATTAGGAATGCCGTATGCGATGGCTCCGTCCGGCACCGTCACGATGCCAATGGGTATATTGAGACTATCGGCAAAAACGGTGAAATTATCCGCTCTGCCATCTCCATCGGTGTCTTCCAGTATGCTAATTTGATCCGCCGGTCGACCTGTCGTGTCCGGAAAGGGGTATTCGAAAGACTGGGTCAACCACATACGTCCCCGATCATCAAAAGCCATATTAAGAGGCTTGCCAATATTAGGCTCTGAGGCGAACAATTGAATCTCGAACCCCTCTGGTACCGTAAACCCAGCCAGTTCCTCTTCAGGAGTACGTGCATCTACATCACGAACATGCTTTCGAAATTCGTCGCTTGGATCCTTTGCTGTCTCATTAGATGAAGAACACCCCACGATTACAATAGAAGCAATCAAAACTACCAGTTCCAGAGACCTGAATCTCAAGTTCATGAAACAACACATATACCTACAAGTTTTAAAATAGTTGACGATGAAAAGTGCCTAATCAATTTTCCAGGATACACAAGTAAGGAAGTTACGAAAGAATGCTAAAAACAAGCATGTTGTCCTATGACGACTTCTCAAAAAAGAGCTGTTCTCCGGTTGGTTTTTGAAAATCGAACATGGTATGACAT
>JAUILM010000293.1 GCA_030432855.1 Bacteroidia bacterium | reverse complement strand
CTTAATATCCTGCATCTCAAAATCCTCAATGCCTTCCAACGACTTGATGATCCGCTGGCAGGTGCTGCAAGTATGCAGATAATATATCTTATTCATTGGTATGTATCTTTCTTAACCGTTGGCAGCCCGGTGGTCTGCGAGAAATTTTTCAAGTCCTATATCGGTCAGTGGATGTTTTAGCAGTCCCAGGATCGAATCCAACGGACAGGTTACAACATCAGCACCGGCTTTTCCAGCCTCTACAATATCGCGTGAAGTCCTTATCGAAGCTGCCAGGATCTCTGTCTCAAAGCCCTGTATGGCATACAATTCTGCGATCTCGTGAATCAGCTGCATTCCGTCCCAGTTCAAATCGTTGATACGACCGATGAATGGACTGAGATAGGTTGCACCAGCCTTTGCCGCCAGAAGTGCCTGACCTGCAGAAAATACCAACGTACAATTGGTGCGAATATCATGATCAGAAAAGTATCTGAGTGCCTTCACCCCTTCTTTGATCATGGGTACCTTCACCACTATGTTGGGAGCAATTTCCGACAGGGCGGTGCCTTCAGCTACGATCCCCTCAAAATCGGTGGAAATCACTTCTGCACTCACATCTCCATCCACTATGTCGCAAATGGCCTTATAATGCGCATATATGGCATCTTTTCCGGTGACTCCTTCTCGTGCCATCAGTGAGGGATTAGTTGTCACCCCGTCCAGGACGCCCAGGTCCCTCGCCTCCTTAATCTGGTCCAAATTAGCGGTATCAACAAAGAACTTCATAGCTATACTTTTTATGAGGGCAAATGTATCAAATTTGTATCAAGTTTGAGTGTGGGTTTGAGTGTGGGTGTGAGTGTGGGTTTGAGTGTGGGTGTGAGTGTGGGTGTGAGTGTGGGTGTATGAGTGTGAATACGCCAAGGCTGTGGATAACAGTTGAGTTCGCGACATAACAGATTTGTATTGGCAAGATCCCTTAACGTATAATTTAGTCTCCGGATCTATGAGATTTGGAAAATCATAGTACATTTGTGGCTGAGTGAGCGCTGTACGGTCAGCTCCTTCTGAACTCCCCCAGGGCAGAAATGCAGCAAGGGTAGGAGGTTGAGCGACCGGTACGGTTTCTCACTCTTTTTTTTGCACCATATCGCTGAAGTAGTGCCATTCGAGTTTGTCAGGGAGCGATGCAATCAGTTGGATATCTTCACCGGAAACAGGATGTGTAAACTCCATCATTCGACAATGGAGAAAAATGTTGCGGTCATCAGTACTTCTCCCTTTGTACTTAATATCTCCTAGAATAGGACACTTGAGTGTACGCATGGCAACACGCAATTGATGACTACGTCCTGTCACAGGTCTTAGTTGGATTAGCCAGTATCCTTCTCTGTGCCCAAGCACCTTGTAATGTGTCACCGCTCTCTTGGACCCTCTTGTATTAGGCTGCGCCACACGCACTAAATTTCTCCGGGTATCCTTAATCAGGAAAGTGTCAATCTCTCCCTGATCTTTCGCAGGCCTCCGATGAGAAATCGCCAAATATGTCTTAGCAACTTCCTTCGCATTGAAAAGATTATTCATCCTGGCCAGTGCCTTGCTGGTACGGGCAAAAATCAGGCACCCTGATACAGGGCGATCAAGCCGATGACAAAGTCCAAGGAAAACATTACCGGGCTTATCGTACTTCACCTTAACATAGTTCTTGGCTTCATCGATAGCCGATCGATCACCACTACGGTCACCCTGTGCCAGCATCCCGGCGGGTTTATTGATCACCAGCAAATGGTTATCTTCATAGATTGATTCCAGCATTCTGATTTTTACTTAAGCAGATAGGCAACGAAGTTATGGATATATCGATAGGTTTCTCACCCTGTCCCAACGACACCTACATTTTTTATGCCATGGTACACGGTAAAATTGATACCAGGGGGTACAATTTTGTGCCTCACATGGCTGATGTAGAGGAACTCAACCAAATGGCCCGTTCCCATAAATTACCAATCACTAAAATCAGCTTTAATGCCTACCTGGATCTGACGGATCGATACCTGCTCTTGGATAGTGGCGGAGCCTTGGGAGAAGGTTGTGGCCCTCTGCTGATTAGCAAACGTCCTCTGTCCCTCGACGATCTTGAGAATAAGGTGATTGCGATTCCTGGTGAAAAGACCACAGCAAATTTCCTACTGGATTATAGTATCAACACACCCGTGCAAAAAAAGATATACTTGTTTAGTGAAATTGAAGATGCCGTGCTATCGCAGGGTGTGGATGCAGGGGTCATCATCCATGAAAACCGGTTTACCTACCAGGACAAAGGCTTGCATTGTATTAAGGATTTGGGGAGTTACTGGGAGGAAACTACCAACAGTCCCATCCCACTGGGAGGAATCATAGCCGAGAGATCATTGGATCCGGCACTGTTACCGCACCTTAGTACTATCATCCGACAAAGTATTGAATATGCAGATGCCCATACTGACGAAGTGATGCAATATGTGGAACAGCATGCTCAGGAAATGGACCATGAGGTCATGCTACAACATATTGGCCTTTACGTAAATCACTATTCAAAATCCCTGGGACCGGGAGGCAGGAGAGCTGTCGAGACACTGTTTGAAGAGGCAAAGCGATCCGGACGTATCTCGGAGGTTACAGAGCCTTTTGAGTCATAAGACGCAGCCCTATCCGGTTTTGTAAGCCAAATCCTATCGTTTTCAGACAACCTGGATACAAATGCTAGGGGCCTACGTAGGATATCATTTGTCCACAGGTACTAACACCGCAGGTGAATCTTTTCGGACATAGTAACTACTTTACAAGCATTACATATAATCTTAACCTATTTGTCCCTGAAAAAAATACAGTTACATATTGTAGTTTTTTATAATTTGTTTTATATTTGTCTCGGTGTAAGTTTTGGTTATTAAATAATCAATCGGTTTTTGCTCGTGAAAAGTCACGAGCTTTTTTTTTGCCCCTACCCTTCCTGCGCGTCCCATTCCCATCTTCAGATCTCGAAAATTTCTCCTTTTCTCTTTACAACTTTTTTGTTAAATTGAGATAATCGAAGTCAAACTTCAGATTCGAGATTTAGTTAATTCCTAAAAGTTTATTGCTTATGAATATTTCCTTTGAAGAACTAAGGCGAGTAAAGCACAGTCTCCCCACCGGAAGCATCCGAAAGATTGCGGATGAATTATCATTGACAGAACAGACTGTGCGAAATTACTTTGGAGCCGAGAAATACAGAGAAGGAGCAACCGTGGATCGGCATGTACAGCCTGGTCCTAATGGTGGTATCGTACATCTGGAGGATACAACCATACTCGATCTGGCAAGACAGATCATCAATGAAAGTAAATCTTCGTAGACGAGGACAGTAAAAAAATCTAAAGGTCGTTAGTATTCACTAACGGCCTTTTTTTGACTCTGACGGTCTGTAGAAAGGGTCCGTGATCCTCCGGAAATCGTCAGATCGCCGCTTAGGAGGTCCAATGACTAAATCATACTCCTTGATGTCACCAGACCTTCTCCCCAGATGCAACATGATGCGATGTGGAGGCCTGATACTCAGAGGCCGGACATGTACCATGTGATCAATAAAGAGGTCCACTTCTTCCAGGCCTGCATAAATTGTTGGCAAATGATCGTGCGGCAGGATAAGTGATAGGCTACCCGAAGGTTTCAGGAGGGTGCCTGCGAGATCTAGAAGAGTTTCTGTGCTAAGAGACTTCTGATGTCTAGCCAGGCTTTTGCGTTGATCCCTGGATACGAGACTCTCTGAAAAGAAAGGAGGGTTACTGATAATTGCATCGAAATGACCAGGATATACCTCTGACAAATCCAGTGCATTGCCCGGTATAACCTGCAACCGGTCTGACCAGGGACTCCGATAGAAATTACCATGAGCTTCTTCACAGGCTATCGGATCAATTTCCACCCCCATTATCTCTGCCTCTGGAAATCGCTGTGCCATCATCAGACTTAAGAGACCGCACCCAGTACCAATGTCAAGGATGGCCCCGGGCATTTCAAACGGAGCCCAGCCCCCCAGTAGGATACTGTCGATCCCCACTTTCATTGCACTCTGCGTATGTCGGACGCTAAATTTCTGGAAGTGGAAGTGTGGACTAGTCATCGTTTATCATCTCTGGATTCAAGGTTGATCTCCCTCACTCCAAAAAAAAGGGAGGTTTTAGTTTAGGTCCTAATCGGATCGCAAAACTACTCTTTGACACAAAAAACATCTACAATCTCGTCCCATCTACCTTTGATACACCAGCTATTTTAAAGGGCCTTGGACAAAGATAGAGGGTCTTGAACATTAAGGTTTATATAAACTATGAGGTCCAAAAAACTTCTCAATATTGATCATGAGATATTAACGCTACTCCTTCTATTATATATTTTCTTGCCTTCAAATGCCTCCGGCGGCCAACTTTTTGCAGTCCCGATGATATCTATCGGGAGGGCAAAACTGCCCGCTGTCAGACTTGGTCGGTCACACTAAATATTTTTCCGCTATGCCCTATAAACTCGCGTATCCCAGGGGCCATGCGTCGATTTCTCTAGGTTCCTTGGCATTCAACTCACTCTGATCATCCACCTTGCTCATACAGTATAGGCCATGGCCGCTCCTAAACATTAAGTGTGACGCTCGCCCAATTCTGAAGGCGGGAAAAAACGACAAAGAACCAATCATGTCCACTTATAACTATCTTCCTTAAATTCTTCAACCCACTATTTGGTTAAGAGCCATTTTAAAGGATTCATTCATTCCATCTACTTTCAATGAAATATGACAGTGTGGAAGTATCTGAAAGTGTCTCAATTGTGACGTTTTCTATACCACAGAATTGCAGATAGTCATGAATAGAGCTTAGTCCTAAGGCCTTCCTACGATTTTCTAAGGTTTCTGGATCCTCGATTGTCAACACTTGATTTCTCCCATCTATCTCCATGAACTGTGTACCATATCGCTGCTTTTGATTCTCCCCTAAAAGGATCTTATCAACAAGTATGGCAAAATCCTGAGGACTTGACTCACCGGCTTGGACAGAAGCCTCAATTACCGGAAGATATCTCTCTCTATCCTCTACTGAGGAGTGAAGGACAATTCTCGATAATATACTAGATGCCTTATCTCCGATCTTACTCATTCCGAGCCATCCATGCACTTCAAGAATAGAGTCAACTTTTTTGAGATTTTCAGCATCTTGGACCCTTTGCAACAAATAAAAGTAAGCACGCTCAGCAGAGTCTTGTCCCATGCAATTTTCGATTTTCCTTAGTACCTGATCATAAAACCCTAGCTGTTCGATCTCCTGTCTCACTTTTGAATATTCTGCATTCTTTTTAGAAAGATCTTCTAACAGCTGGTCCCAACCCTTATTTCCATGTAAAGTCATTAACATGGGTTCATTGATCAAAGCCTTGGCATCTATCCAGCCCTTATCCAAATAATTCCGTAAGTAAAAGAACGCATTATCAACTTCTCCATTCATGGCATGAGCTTTTGCAGCTTGGAGATATCGGAATGCAAGGGGATACTTCCCTTGCATTATATGTAAAGCTGAATCATAGAGTGTAGTAGCCCGCTCATACTCATTTTTACTCAGATGATGGCTTGCCTTGGAGATCACTAATTCATATTCTTTAGTGAAAAACTGGGCGTGCGACCTGTACGGAAGCAAGAGAGATAATATGGCAAAGAAAGATGTAGCACGTGATAGATTATGTAAGAAATTACTCCTTCTAGATCTTAGGTGCAGCATAGGAAGATTGGTTCAATAAGAAGTAAGCGGTTAGTCCTTAAGCACTATTCAATTAATCACACGCACTGATCATTTAATTTTTGAGCCTATTACTATTTTTTTAACGTGTTTATCTACTCCATAGTGTCTCTTCAATTTCAACTGTCTATAGAAGTTGATTCTTTGCATGAAAACTTTTGCAACTACATCTACAAAAATGTGCAGGTCGCCATTAAAATCGACTACCCCACCAATATTTGTTAGATCAATTTCTCATGAAGACTATAAACCAAACTCCAAGTTAGGACTATCAGAAATAAAAAGGGGATCTTCATCATCATGAATCAGGATCCGCTGATACTTAGTGAAGATTTTAAGATAGCATTAGACTTGCTGGAAGATACTAACTCCAACCTATTCATCACAGGTCGGGCGGGTACCGGTAAATCAACTCTACTACAACTGTTTCGTAAGACCACCCAAAAGAAAGTAGTCGTATTGGCACCCACCGGTGTGGCGGCCTTGAATGTGGGAGGGCAAACCATTCATTCTTTTTTTGGCTTTGCTCCCCGTCTGTTGACTTCAGCTGACATCAAGAAGAAGAAACGGACCAAAATGTATGAAAAAATTGAGGTACTCATAATCGATGAAATCTCAATGGTACGGGCAGATCAGCTAGACAATATCGATTATGCCTTACGATTGAATCGCAGTGACCCCCGTCCATTCGGTGGTGTGCAGATGGTCTTCATCGGAGACTTATTTCAGTTGCCCCCGGTCGTGGCTACTCCTTACGAAAAACAGTACTTCCAAACTGTGTATGAAACGCCCTATTTCTTTTCTGCCAAGGTACTGGAACAGGGATTTACCCTTCATACCGTGGAATTGCATAAAATATACCGGCAGGATGAACGGCGATTTATCAACCTGCTGGAAGACATACGATCCGGCATGGCCGATGAAGACACCCTGGAAGCGCTCAATGCCCGCGTTCAATCGATGGATCTTTCCCGGGATCATTATATCACGCTTACCGCTCGCAATCATGTGGCCAACTCCATCAATACGCGTGAGCTCAATAAGATTGACAAGATCCGATATGCTTTTCAGGCTAAAGTAGATGGCACGTTCAATGTAAAACTATTTCCTACCGATCAGTTGTTGGTGCTGAAGGAAGGAGCGCAAGTGATGTTTATCAAGAATGATCCCCTGAAGAAATATGTCAATGGTACCATTGGTGTCATATGCCGACTAGACGAAAAGAAAATTCTTGTCAAAATACAAGACCAAAAAGAACCGGTAGAAGTACACCGGGAAGAATGGGAAATGTTGAAGTACTCAAGCACTTCAAAGGAAGGTGAAATCAAAACAGAAACCATCGGGACCTTCAACCAATATCCACTGC
>JAUILM010000292.1 GCA_030432855.1 Bacteroidia bacterium | reverse complement strand
TAAGCTATTTCCTTTTTTTCCAGATACCGGTAGGCGATAGCCATAAGGGCAAAGATCATCCATCCATTAAACATGAAATGGAGATACCATTGAATCGCACCGTAGTAGACAGCCGTACCCTTCCATGAGGACATGAGTGGACCCAGGCTCCAGACCCCCAGGGAAGCGAGAAATAAAAATACAAGGGATGCCCGAAGAAAATACTTAGATACAGATCCCTGCTTCAACAGAGTGCTGCCACGCCACATTCGCCAGATCATGACATAGGAAAGCACAATATGGATACCGGATACGGCAATGGATAGGGCAGCGTATCCCGTCACTGGAAAAGTAAGTGCCATGCCCGCTACTGTCAGCTGTAATGCCAGAAATAGACTTTTGAATGTATCCCATTTCCAGGAGAATACATGGGTGATGGTCAAATAATATCCGGCAAAAAGCCATCCCAATAGCGCTACATGGGAATGTGCATGACGAACATTAGGAAAGGAAATCCAATCCGGTAGATTTACCGAAAATGCCAATCTTAAGACAAGGCCAAATATCGCTGCCAGACAAAAATATACAAGTGAGGACCGATACCCATAGCTGACCTTCACATTCATCCAGTGGTTCATTCAGCCGCGTTCTCCTGATCGTTGTGATACATAAACTCCAGAATATCCCGTGCATCACCAATGGATACGTTCTGGTTAGGCATCCGTGTCAAACATTCTTCGAGCAGCGCTCTCGCTTCAGGATCCTTTTCAAGCATCACATCTACATTGGTAATCATGTTCATAATCCATTCAGGTTCCCGTTTGGTGGTAAGCCCAGCCCAACTTGGACCCACTACTCTGGCTCCGCTGAGTTTATGGCAGGCTGCGCATTTCATTTCATAAATCGCTTTGCCTTTTTCGACCATGTCTTCATGTAATGGATCATTCAGAGTGACGTTTTTGATCTCACCAATACCCTTTCCATCGTTGGGCATCACTTCTTCCTGTGCCGGATTGGATGCATTCTGACCGGATGTATCGGAGGCCTGCTGTCCACACGCTATCACGATTGCAATGACTGCCAGAACAAATAATGTCTTTTTCATTTTTAAACAGTTTTATGTAAAGTATATATGTAGTTTGAAAGTTCTAAAATGCTCTTGTCCTGATAGAGGGTATGAAATCCTTCCTGTACCATATGCACTTCATGAGTGAATGGACAATTTTCTTTTTGATCACAGTCGTGCAATCCCAATAAACACCGATCCACTCTCAGATCTTCCCTTCCCAATATCTGTAAGACATCCATCAAAGACCGTGATTTTTGATCCTCGGTCATATAGAATCCCCCATATCTTCCTTTACGAGAGTTGATAACCCGCTGCCGTGCCATCTGCTGCAGCACATTCGCCATCATAGGCTTTGATATCTGCAGGGCATCTGTGATTGTATCCAGTTTCAAAAATGTCTCTTCACTCGTATGCCAGGCGAGGTAAATCAGGGTTCTCATGCGATATCGTACAGACTTACTAAACATCTCTATCAGATCTGCATCAAAGGTAGTAAAAAAGAATAAAATATATTAAGATGTTTTTATCTTTTAATAAAAAAGTTTTTATCTTTGTGGTATTGATTCACATTTATAATTCTAACAAAATGAATAAGCGATTAAAACTGATCATAGCCTTCAGCTTTACGGTTGCTGTAGCTATCATCGCCTTCCATGGATGTAATTCATCGGCCAGTAAGGCAGCTGGCGGAGTGCTAAACAGTGATGCTGCGAGTGCCGTCTATGTGGCGCCGGGGGAGTACGATGAGTTTTACGGCTTTATGTCCGGTGGATTTAGTGGCCAGGTATCCGTATACGGCATACCCAGTGGAAGGCTATTGAAGGTAATTCCCGTCTTCTCTCAGGATGCAGAAAAGGGATACGGTTACAACGAAGAGACCAAGCCTATGTTAAATACTTCCTTCGGATTTGTTCCCTGGGATGATGCTCACCACCCTGAGTTGTCTCAGACATCAGGCGAAACAGATGGCAGATGGTTATTTATTAATGGTAACAACACACCAAGGATAGCAAGGATCGACCTGTCGACTTTCGAGACGGCAGAGATAATCGAGATCCCGAATAGTGGTGGTAATCACAGTTCTCCATTTACTACCGAGAATACAGAATATGTGGTGGCAGGGACACGATTTGGTGTTCCATATCCTCAAAAGGACGTTGCGATTAGTTCATACGAAGAGAACTTCAAAGGGATGCTGACCTATGTAAGTGTAGGCGAAGAGGGAGAAATGGAAGTAGCATTTCAGGTGTTGCTACCTGCTTTCGACTATGACCTTGCACATAGTGGTAAGGGAAAATCTCATGGATGGACATTTTTTACCTCTTATAACACGGAGCAGAAACATGACCTTTTGGAAGTAAATGCCTCACAAAACGACAAGGATTTTATTGCTGCTATCAACTGGAAAAAGGCAGAAGAATATCTTGCCGAAGGAACATTTCACGAAGTTCCGGCTGAATATTATGTGAATCGGTACAGTGATCGAACGCACATGGCAACGTCGGAGAAGCGCGAGAATGTCAAAGTGTTGATTCCTGAGGAATGTCCCGGACTGGTATATTTCTTACCAACACCCAAGTCACCTCATGGAGTGGACGTAGATCCTACAGGAGAGTATATCATAGGTAATGGTAAGCTGTCTGCCGACCTGACGGTGCATTCCTTTACCAATATGTTGCAGGCGATTGAGGACGAGGCGTTTGAGACTACTATTGAAGGAGTCCCTGTATTGCAGTATGATAAGGTACTGGGAGGTGTCGTTACAAAACCTGGTCTTGGACCACTGCACACTGAGTTTGATAATGAGGGCAATGCTTACACGACCTTCTTTATTTCTTCAGAAGTCGTAAAATGGAAAGTAGGTACCTGGGAAGTTTTGGATAGAGTGCCGACCTATTATAGTGTAGGGCATTTGATGATTCCTGGTGGTGACTCCAGGAAACCTGATGGTAAATATATGGTGGCATTAAATAAGATCACCAAAGATCGGTATCTGCCCACAGGTCCTGAAATGAATCATTCCGCCCAACTGTACGATATTTCAGGTGATAAAATGAAGTTAATTCTAGACTTTCCCACAATTGGTGAGCCTCACTATGCACAGGGAATTGCAGCGGAAAAGATCGTCTCGAAAAGTAAAAGGATCTTTCCGTTGGAAGAAAATGAACATCCTTATCGGGCACTCGGTGAAAAAGATACCCGGGTGGAGCGAAGCGGAAATACTGTACATGTTTATATGACAACCATCAGAAGTCACTTTGCTCCTGACAACATTGAAGGTATTCGCGTAGGAGATGATGTATACTTTCATGTGACTAATCTCGAACAGGATTTTGATGTGCCGCATGGTTTCGCGGTTCAGGGTGCATTAAATGCCGAATTGTTGATCATGCCGGGCCAGACTGAGACACTTTACTGGAAGCCTCAAAGGGAAGGTGTATTCCCATTCTATTGTACCGATTTCTGTTCTGCACTCCATCAGGAAATGCAGGGGTACATAAGAGTATCGCCCGCTGGTAGCAACACAGAACTTTCGTGGAGTACCGGAGAACCGGAATCCTGATGTAACTACAGTACCTAGTGAGAAGTTGCTCGTATATCCTGGTGACTTCTCACCCTCTTATTCCTCTCGTTAAATACATCAATCATGAAAAGCTTGCCAAGAATCCTCATGTTTCTTGCAGTTATACTATTAGCATCACTTTTCATCTGGCCCATGTGGAGTATCACATTATTGGCTCCTCAATATCCGGATGGTGTACAGATGCACATATATATCGATAAAATCGGTGGATCATCTCCCGGTACATTACAGAACGTGAATATTTTGAATCATTACATCGGGATGAAAAAAATAGAACCAGACTCGATACCTGAATTAAAGTATATGACGCCTATTGTCATATTTTTTATGGTGACTTCGCTGATAGCAGCTCTTATGGACCGAAAAATGATCTATGGTATTTGGGCTGGATTACTGTTGCTGGTGTTTTGTGTGGGACTGTATGATTTTTATTTATGGGAATATGATTATGGCCACAACCTGGATCCTAATGCTCCCATGAAATTTGATGGAGCATCGTTTCAACCTCCTTTACTAGGAAGAAAAGAAATACTGAATTTTACGGCGATCTCGGTACCTCACATTGGAGGTATTTTAGCCGGACTTTCACTGTTACTGGCTATTATCGCTTTTTGGTTAAAGTCAAAAGTCACAGCGAAATGAAAAGATTAATCTGGTTATCCTGTCTATTTATTATTGCCTGTAAACCTCAGGTGTCAGACATTAACTACCACCAGGATGAATGTGTTTTTTGCAGAATGAAGATTTCGGATCCGAACTTTGGAGCTGAGTTAGTGACATCAAAAGGAAAAGTATATAAATTCGATTCGGCAGAGTGTATGTTCCGTCAATTCTTGAATGATCAGCAAGTGGAATATGCCTATGTAATGGTCACAGACTATACGAATCCCCATACTTTAATCGAAGCTCAGAAAGCTACTTTTTTGGTAAGTGAAAACCTGCCCAGTCCAATGGGAGGTAATCTTTCCTCATATGAGAGTCGAGATACTGCGAGTAAAATGCAACAGGAGAAAGCGGGTAAATTGTATGATTTCGAAGAGATTTTGAGTGTCTATAAGCATCAATTTCAATGAAAAAAGTATGGTTTTCGATCGGTTTTTTACTTGGCATTTTGAGTGCCCTGGCAAATACTCATCAGGTATGCGCCACCTGTGTTCATGCCTCCTTTCAGCAGGCATATGAGGTGAGTGCTGAGGGAGATACCATTTTGATAATGGAAGGAGAGTATTCAGTAGAAAATATTGTGATCGACAAAGCAATTACTTTGATCGGTAAGCAAGGTGCAACATTCGTGGCTGCCTCCGGTGGTGAAATCCTGACAATAGTAAGTGATGGTGTTACAATTGATGGCCTGACCTTCACCGGTGTAGAGACAAATTACTTAAAGGAAAATGCCGGAATCCGAATTAGGAGAAGTAAGGAATTTCGAATTGCCAATTGCCGCTTTGATCAATGTTTTTTTGCCATTTATCTTGAGCGTGCCAGAAATGGTGAGGTAGAGGGAAATAGAATAATGGGAGATGCTGTGCGGGAAGCTGACAGTGGCAATGGCATACATGCCTGGTACTGTGATAGTCTCATGATTGTAGATAATACGATCACCGGTCATCGCGATGGCGTCTATTTCGAGTTTGTGGATAATAGTCTTATTAGTGATAACTATAGTTATAGCAATATTCGATATGGGCTGCATTTCATGTTTTCCAATGACGATCAGTATTTCCGAAATCGATTTGAGAATAATGGTGTCGGCGTGGCGGTAATGTTTTCTCGAAGAATAGAGATGAAAGAGAATGACTTCCACAAAAACTGGGGAAACGCTGCCTATGGTTTGCTGCTTAAGGAAATATATGATGCAGAAATAATAGACAATACATTTTCTGAAAATTCAGTCGCAATTTTTGTGGAAGGTAGTAATCGCATCCAATATGATCGAAATGATTTTATCAGGAATGGATGGGCAATCAAGTTTTCCGGAGGATGTGAAGAGAATAATATTGTGAATAATAATTTCCTATACAACTCATTAGATATGCTGGTTTCAGCTCAGCTATATAATAATACGGTTGAAAACAATTATTGGAGTGCATACTCGGGTTATGATTTGGATAAGGACGGATTGGGGGATGTGCCTTATTATCCTGTGAGTTTGTTTTCGTACGTCATGAATCAGGTGCCAGAATCCGTCATACTACTAAGAAGTCTCTTTGTAGATATTGTCAATTTTGCGGAAAAGGTAAGTCCCGTCTTTACTCCCAGGGATGTCTTCGATCCCGCACCCAAAATGAGCAGAGTCCTATGATTTCCATAAAAAATCTCCATAAATCCTTTAAGAATAATCATGTCCTGAAAGGCATCGATGTCGAAATTAGAGGGCAGGGTATTATTGCATTATTGGGCCCCAATGGTTCGGGCAAGACCACTATGTTAAAGTGCTTTCTGGGTATGGTGATACCCGATCGTGGCAAGATCCTGTTTCAGGGAAATAATGTAATAGGACAGTATGCCTACCGTCAAAGTGTTGGATACCTGCCACAGATTGCAAGATTTCCCGATAATCTGACAGGAAAGGAATTGATCGAGCTTATGAAGTCTGTCAAACGAGGAAAAACACGCGAAAATGAATTGATTGATTTATTTGACCTATCACCTGAGCTCGATAAAAAGATGTCCAATCTTTCGGGAGGAAACCGACAAAAAGTGAATATCACGCTTGCCCTCATGCACGATAGTCCACTTATTATTTTAGATGAACCCAGTGCCGGCCTTGATCCTCTGTCAATAAAGAAATTCAAGGATTTTCTTCGAGTCGAAAAGGAAAGAGGTAAGACAATTATTGTAACGACACATATAATGAGTTTGGCAGAGGATCTGGCAGACGATATTCTATTTCTTTTAGATGGGCAGGTATATTTTCAGGGAAGCCTTTCCAGACTACTGGAACTACGGATGGAGGACAGCCTGGAAAATGCGATTGCTCAAATTCTTGATAACAAGAAAAAATCTCCAAATCATGAAGGATATATTGAGGTATAGTTTCTATGAAATGGTCCGTAGCAGATGGGTGTACATCTATACGGCATTCTATCTGATCACAACGATATCTCTATGGATGCTTAGCAACGACAATGCAAAAGTGTTGATCAGTATGACCAACATCACGTTGGGACTGACGCCGCTCATCGGCTTGCTTTTTGGTACTACGTACTATTACAACTCACGTGAATTTATTCAGATGTTGATGAGTCAACCCTTGTCAAGGTGGAATATTTTTATTTGCGTGTACGGAGGCCTGGCAATTACTTTATGTGTGAGTGTCCTGGTGGGAGTTGGCCTGCCCATGCTATTTTTTGGAGTTCTACAGACTGAAACCCTCTCGATTTTTTTAATTCTTCTCTCCATGGCTTGCGCGCTATCCATTATTTTTTCCCTGATTGCTTTTTTGGTAGCCATGCGGTATGATGATAAGGTCAGGGGCCTGAGTATTTCCATTTTGATTTGGTTGACTTTTGCCATTCTGTATG
>JAUILM010000291.1 GCA_030432855.1 Bacteroidia bacterium | reverse complement strand
ACTGTGGCTTAAAATATTGACCCTTTGTTTTTTTACGATCTGCAGGCTAGTTGCACAAGAGAGTGTATTGGTTGAAAGTACATTTGAGGATTTTAGGGATGGTACTTTTCAGTCTTCGGGAGTGGATCTGTATGTGAACCCGGAAGGAACCATTAAAACAATTAATCGCAGAGATTTAAATGGAGATGGTCATCTGGATCTTATTTTTAATTCGGCTCATGATTTCTGTTATGATGTAAAGCCTACATTGGCAGTTCAACCACTTCAACGAACCAGTGCTCTTACAGAGAGCCTGCCCGTGGATGGGGCCCGACAGATCGAAGTAAGTGACCTGAATAAAGATGGATACGAGGACCTCATATTTCTGCCTAACTACAATGGGGTGTCGAATCGTCGGTTTCTCACTATTTTATGGGGAAGTGAGGAAAGGTGGTCTGGTGCAAGAAGTACAAAATTGCTGACGATCTCCGCACTTAAACTTGTCGTGTCAGACGTGGACAGTGATGGCTGGAAAGACCTCTGTGTACTTAATGGAACAAAATGGTCACCGCAAGATGGACCTGGAGCTGTGTTGCGGATATATTGGGGAGGTGATCAGGGCTATCAGCAAAATGACTATCGAGATATTGTTCAGGAGCGTGCTATTGATTTTGAAATACTTGATGGTGCAAATGATGGAACATCTGATTTGGCCTTTTTACTTGATCAACCCGGGAGTCTACTGTTGTACCGTTCTTTTGCAAAGCAACGAGATATGGAGCTCCCGAATCCCGATCAAGTAGATCTTAAAAGTGAACAGGTTGGACAACTGTTATTTACTGATCTCAATGCAGATGGCGAGAAAGACTTTCTGGTCTCAGGTGGCGAACAAGAATTGGTGGGAGCCAATCCAACCACAGGAGAAAAACAATACCGTTATACTGGGATAATTGTGGGATATAGATCGGGAAAAAAGTGGTCAGTTAAAAAAGTACCAACTCCGGCCTCATCCGATTTTCTCGTGCGTGACATTGATCTGGATTCATATCCTGATATGGTCCTGGCGGATCAGTCAGCAGAGGATTCCAGTGTAGTGGTCTTCTGGGGGAGTAAAGGTGGTCACTTTAGTGATCAGCAAAAGAGCATAATAACGGTAGGATTTGGTGCAGCACTGGATGTCGCAGATCTTGATCAGGATGGTGCTTTGGATATTGTGGTAGCAAGTGGAAGAACTGCCAAAACACACGAATCAGTGGCATCTATTTTCTACGGTCTTTCCGAAAGAAGATTTATAAGATCAGCATATGATATTGCCTGCTCCGGGGCCTCAGATGTTGCTATTATACCAGATACGCGTGCTGACCGAAATTTCATTTTGGTTGCAAATAGTCAGTCAGGAAGATATTACGAAGATGTTCCCATAAAAATTTACTGGGGTACGGGAAAGGGATTTGACGTAGAAAAGGTATCGGAATTTCCCAACCGGTCAGGATACAATTCAGGCGCTGCAGATTTGAATAATGATGGCTACGTGGATTTGGTTATGCTATCGATCGTGCATGCAACCCGGGGAGATCATGAAACCATTGGTTTCAACATACTGTGGGGAGGCCCGGATGGATTAAATAATGAACGACGTACCAATGTCAATGAGTATGGTGTATTTGGGTTAAGCATTGCTGATATAAACCAGGATGGTTTTCTGGATATTGTAGGATCGGTGGGATATGCCAGTCCCGATGGTGAACCCATTGGCGTCGTCATCTGGCATGGTAGTAATGCCGGTTTTTTGAGAGAGAATCGCCAGATGGTGCCTATCACACAGGGAAGACCTACTCAGCATACACTGGCTGATTTTGACAAGGATGGCTACCTGGATGTGGCGCTATTGAGAGGTTATAAGAATGAGATCGAAATCTTGTGGGGAGCTCAAGGTGGCCTTGACTCCAGCCGCACTTCATCCTGGCCTTTTCTTAGAGGTGGGGATCTGAATACCGCAGATCTGAATGGTGATGGATGGTTGGACCTGATCGCTTCGAGTTTACTGATTCCAAACACGATCTTCTATGATTATGGCACATATATTTTTTGGGGTGGGCCTGACGGATTCAGCCCCTTCAATGCACAGCGCCTTGAAAGTCGGGGCACCGTAGGGATCACGATCGCTGATTGGGACGATGATGGCTTTCTGGATGTTTTTCTGCCCAGCTATCACTATACTGAAACACGGGAATCTGTTGCTGCCTATCTCTATTGGGGTAGTAAAGATGGCTTTGATAAATCACGCCGCACATCGTTTATGCAGGATGGTGGACATGCGGCAGCTGCCGGTGATTACAACGGAGATGGACTGTTGGACCTGGCTGTATCTAACCATGTGAAAGATGGAAATCATTTTACACAATCACAGGTGTTCTATAATAATGGTAAAAGGTTTAAACATGTGACCCCAGAAGAACTACCCACCGTGGGACCTCATTTCATGTTTAATGTTGACGGGGGGAATCAATTTAATAGAGAGTTTGAAATGAATTATATCTCCTCAAACCTACCTGTTGCTCATGGTATGCGAAGAGGAAAAGTGGACATCGGGGGTAGATTTCCCGAAAAATCCGGAATAGGGGTTTCTATTCGTGTAGGAGCATCAGAAAAAGTGTTGGCCAATAGTCCCTGGATACCTCTCGAAAATCCAGGTTTTGCATTCGAAATCCCTGAAGAGGGAGCATTTATGCAGTATAAGTTATCACTATTATCAACGAATGGAGACCAGTATCCTGAGGTGGAAGAAGTACGTATTAAAATGACGAATTAAATGCTGCGATAATGACCCGAAAATATTTTTTATTGTTGCTGGGCCTTGTCTTTTGTGATGTGATAATTGTATCTGCACAAAGTACATCAAAGGTATATACACCACCCGAGTCGGTTCAATCATACTTGCCTGCTGCTGCAGAAAAAGTCCCTGTGATTTTGACGTGGGACTACAATGTGGTGGTGATGGGTCCTGCAGAGATTAAAACCTTTGTCCAAAATGCCAGGGACGAGGGCATTCATCAAATTAATCTACGGATAAGCAATAAGGGAGTCGCCAATGCCCGATTTAATTATGCGACTGTCTATACTGAACGCCTGAATGCATTTGGAGAAGACTTTGATCCTTTAAAAGTGCTGGTATCCGAAGGGAGGAAAAATGATGTGCGGATAGGGGTTCATTTCGATTTGTTTGAGACAAGTTATGATCAATTCTTTATTCAGAATCCCCAATTTACTCCACAGAAAGTAAAGGACTCAATTATTTATAGTGCATTTCCCTGCTATGCCGCACCTCAGGTGAGAAATTATCTACTGGACCGGGTGCGTGAACTTGCTGCCTACAAAGTAGACCAGGTTTTCTTTTGTACAAAATCCAGTCACACGCCCCGAAACATGGTGGAGGTACCCAGGAATAGCCTTGCTCTTTTTAATCCTGAAATCATTAAAATATACAAGGATAGGTACGGAAAGAATATTTCAGAAGTCCCTGAAGATGTACAAAGAGTAGCAGAAATACACGGTGAATTTATTATCGAATTTTTAAAGGATGCCAGGGATGTTTTACATGCCGATGGTATTGAGTCCATTGCCGGCGCCACACTAAGTGGATATTTGCAGCCATCCGGAAATAACATATATCTCTCATGGGAGAAAATGGTAAGAGAGGAAGTAGCAGATGCGCTTGTGATGACTAACTCAAGAAAAGAAACCTTTGAGTGGTACGAGGAGAATGCTCCTAAAGTATTCTGGGACATTCTTGCCTTAGTAAAAGATCATAACATGGATCTATACGGTTACATTCTGTCCACCGTGTACTGGAAAATAAGAGATGAAAAATCACGTAGTGATATGTTGGCATTTATTCCGGATCAACTGGAATATTTTCACAGATTGGGAGCAGATGCTGTGTTAATTCATGAGGTATATAATAATGATATATGGCATGCGCTGGGTGCTCCACCTTATAAAAGAGACTATGATGACCTTTCATTGAAGATTCCATCAATAGAGCAGAGGCCAGCTTTCAGGCATTTCGTACCAGCTGGAGATTTCAACAGACCTTCCAGAGAATGGTTTTGGACTATCGAGGCAGATTGGTTGTCATTGAAAGATTGGCTCCCAAATGTAGATATAGTCAGCGGACTGAATGTTGAACAATTTAATGAAATATGGAAATCACAAACAGATAATCCTCATTTGTCGGCTGAATATGACTGGAAGGTAATGGCGAATGATCCACACTCAGGAAGATCCTACTCAGGCCGGTCCGCTATTCTCTTTTATTCGGATACCAATGCCCATCAATATTCAGGTAGAAAAGTTGCCTGGACTGCCACTTCTGATATTTTAAATCCACCAGAAGATTCAGTGCTCCTCACATTTTGGCATCATGGTGAACACCTTGAGGGAATAGACAAGGCTTCTGCCATGCTTGAAGTATTTGATAGCAGAGGAGAGTTGATAGATGTCAAAAGCCATGATTGGTCGGTGTCAGGAACCTATCCGTGGCAGGAGATCGAAATTCCATTTTTGATGCCCAAGAGGGGAGCTAAAATCAAATTGGAGTTGTCCATGACTGTGCGTATGAGTCAGAAATCCAGAGGCGCCATGTGGATTGATGGTCTAAAGATGCATTTAACGTCAGAAAATCAGAATAACCTATTATTTATTACTGATACAGCGAGCCATAGAGAATTTGCATCCATAGAGGTGGTACCCGGTCATTCATTTAAATCCAGAGAGTTTATTATTCCTTCGGATAGTAGGTATTTAACCTTTTCTATGCGGGCTGACACCAGGGAAAGTGAGAACGTAGAGGTACAGATAGCTGACACTAATGCAATTTTTGAAGTCGGTGCAGATTGGAAGGAATACCGGATTCCCCTGAAAGTTAGTGATAGCAAACGATCTACACTAAAGTTTCGTCCCCATACCCGCGACGCTATATTGATCGATGATATTGCAATAATAAAATAGAGATATAGCTACCATGTATAATAATATTATTCGAAGGGACTTTTTCAAAATATTAAGTGGAGTAGTTGCTTCCTGGACTGTCAAAGACAAATTAGACACACCTCCTGAGGATTATCAACATGTGATCATTTTTAAAGAGGAGCAATTCTATTCATGTTTTCCAAATTTATACCAACTGGAGGATGGGCGCTTGTACACTGAATTTTCAACACGCGAGGTGGTTTCTCATATCGATCCCAGAGGGGGTACCCGGCGAATGATTTCTGATGACGGTGGTCAAAGTTGGATTGAAAGTGACCGGGAATTTTATAATCCCAAATATCGCTCAGCAGATGGCACTTTGTCTGAGGCGAATGCCTTTGGTTGGCGGTACGTTTCACCTGGTAAAAGAGAAGAAATAGAGAGACAGGGCATTGAAGTTAGAAATTCACCTAATGGCCAGGTTGCATATGCCATAGGTTGCTATGCCAGAACTTCTGCCGATAATGGAAAAACCTGGGACCAACGGGAAGTTGATCATCCCCCTAAGGGACTTATTATGACCTTTCTAGATGCTTGTACATATGTTCGATTGAATGATCAAGTCATACTTCGATCCGTTTATGGCAGACCGGTAGCTAAGGAGAATTTCTATGAATCATGGCTTCTTCGAAGTACTGATAACGGTAGGAACTGGAGCTTTCATACGGTAGCTGCTGATGCAGATCGAATCTTAAGTTTTGGTGAAACAACTATTGTGCAACTTGCAGAAGATCAAGTTCTTGCAGTCATGCGCTTGCAGCCAAATGAAAAGTGGAAGGAGAGGGGAGAGGCTCGTACTCTTTACACCTGTCGATCTATGGATGGAGGTAAAACCTGGTCTCAGCCGAGGAATAGCGGTATTGAGGGTTACCCGGCGTCTGTCATTGTTCTTAAAGATGGAAAACTACTATGCACATATGGATATCGCGACGAACCGATGGGCATCCGAGCCGTAGTGAGTGAGGATCGAGGTGAAACCTGGAATTTGGATCAGGTACGAATTATTCGTGATGATGGATGGGGAAGAGGATCTGATCTGGGATATCCAATCAGTGTCCAACGGAAAGATGGAAAGATCTTTACCATCTATTATTTCACTGGAAAGGATCGTGTTACTCACATCGCAGGCACTAAATGGGAATTGTAGTTCAAATTCAATTGGATTAAAATTAAAAATGGAAATAATGCTTAGTTTTTTCAAACGGACCTATTTAACTACAGTCACTCTGTACATGTTTTATTTCTTAGTTATCACAGAGGCGGCTGCTCAGGACCCTATTAACCCGAAATATCGATCGATACAAATCATTACAGCATCCGCAGACTTAACGGATCGAAACTATTTGGCTTTCCCGTCGATCTTGCAAAGCGGGGATGATCGAATACTTATATGTTATAAGCGAGGTACCAAGCATGGGAGAGATGTGGAGGCCAATTTAGAAATGATTGAGTTTGATATTGTCAATAATGAAGTTTTGCAAAAACTATCTCTACCGGGTGATAAAGGCATAGTGCATCAAATGGGGGAGTGGAATCGATTTCCGGATGGAAGTCTAAAGATTTATATCGATGCCCAGCATTTAGGGCATGATAATGACAATTATCGTACCGGCCTCCGACAAATAGACATTTATTCTAAGGATGGTAAATACAAAGCAAGTGAAAGTGCATTAAGTCCCCAGGTAGACGGAAGAGAATATGGATACGCCTTTGATTTTATAAATAAGGCAGATACCACATTGATGCTGGTCATGGGATTTGGATATCGTCCTGGCAATAAGTGGTCGGTGGATGTGATTCGTTCGATTGATAATGGCCAGTCCTGGACACTTGTGCGCGACCTAACGGCTGAGTTTGGTGGTCATCATATAAATGAAAGTGCTTTTCTTTCATGGGGTGAAGGATATGTAGTCACTACGCGTGAATATGGGAGTAATCAAAGAATCTACCTGACCGATAGAAACTTCAAATTATTAAAGAGTCAGAATTTATCGGAAGCCTATCCTTTTATTGAGTCACATATAGGTAGGCCTCGATTATTTGCAAAAGATGGTCATCTTTATTTGTTGGGTCGTAACTGGCGAACTATTGACGATAAAAGACCTATGGAGCTCGCACTGTTTAGGTTAAACCCTGAAACGTTGGAAATTGATAGTTGGGC
>JAUILM010000290.1 GCA_030432855.1 Bacteroidia bacterium | reverse complement strand
TTCACCAGTCTGTGATTAGTTCTATCGTAGATCTGCAGTCCTCCCTCTGTTCCAAACCAGATTAGGCCTTTCTCATCCTCCCAAAATCCATGAATATTGTTGTTTGAAAAATCGTCACTGGCAATGTTACGATTGACAGTCTTGAAAGGCTTGAGGGTGGGTCGTAATTTGTAGAGTCCATTGGCCATGGTGCCCACCCATATCTGATTGTTTTCTGTGATGAGGGCACATCGTGCATCTGATATGGAAGAATAACTTGAAATTATCTCAAGCGAAGAATTCAATATGAAAAGACCTTCATGTGCCCCAACTATCAGATCCTGGTCGATCTGAAATAGAAGATTTATATTGGAGAGCGATGGTACCCCAGGAATATGCAACTTTGAAAATAAAGTATTCTGATTTTCAGCGCCATGGTACACGCCATCTTCTGTTCCAATCCAAAGCTCTTCCCGAAAGAAGGTGATTGATTTAACTTCTTTACCCTGTATGCCAAGGCTCGATTTGTCAATTTCCCGAGATAGATTTTTGGTCCTGTTGATTTCGTAAATGTATGTACCCGTACCTCCTGCAAACAAAGATTGGCCGTTGTTCCCTTCTGCAAGGTCAAGAATAGTTATAGGACCTTGGTGTGTAGTAGTAGGTACTTTATTCCATTGCTGATACTGGAGATCAAAGGTCCAAACACCGTCTTCAGTTGCCAGCCATTGCCTACCCTTATTGTTAGAATTTATATCATAGATCCAGGTAACACGTTCTTCATTTGCTGGTCCAGGTAGTATGTGCGCCTTATCCATCTTAAGATCGATAAATTGGTAGGCACCTCCAGCAGTGCCTATCCATAGGGTATCACCCGAGTCATTTAGACTGAGCGTATTTACAAGATCTGAAGAAATACTTTGATCAGCTCCGCTACCACTACGATAGGATATCATATCATAACCATCATATCGAAAGACACCCCGATCCCGTGTTGCAATCCAGATAAATCCTCGTGGGTCCTGAAGAATGTCCATTACATCCTGGAATGCGTCAAATTCTCTATGTTGAAATTTGATAACCTCATAGGGTGGGTCTTGTGCATGAACAATAGCTGTCAGCACAACCATGCTCATGATCAGGATGGTTTGATAGAATCGCAAGGCTAGTAGTCTAAAAAAGAAAAGATACGCATTCTTCCAGTTACCAACAGCTTGGTTTCGTCAGTAAAATGCCATATTTTATCAACTTAATCGTAGCTTTCATCAAGCTGGAATCGATTGCATACACCATAGTTGGAATTTTGTTTACTGACACATTCTCTCATGCCCAACCTAAACTTCTTTGATCGTATAGTAGATAGAGATGAGACTGTCCTGGATGACCTATACAAAACCTGCCGTGAAAAATTCCTTTTGTCGATGCAGGAGCAGTTTGCATGCCCGAAAGATCTGGCAGTTGAATTCTATCAAACGGTAGTCCTGATTTTTTATAACAAGGTCAAAAGCGGATGGCTCAAAGATGATTCTGTCGATCTCCATATTATTCTAAACGATATTGCCAGGGATAGATGGCAGGATTTCATGCACTATAGGCAATCCCAGGAGTCTTTAAAAGACTATAACCTCTTGCGTCTTATCCTGGATGTGAGCGATGAAGTGCATGACAATCAGGAGATTCGATCATTGTACCAGGCCTTGCTTGCACTTGGAGATCCCCATCGTAAGACCCTGGAGTCCATGTATTCCTATCACTTGTCTCACTCCCGGGTTAGTTTAAGTCCTCATCTTGATGATACCCTGACTGGAAAGAAGTTTAAATCCATCCAACGGTTGATTAGGATCATCTCGCGAGACTGATTATTTCCAGATCACTTTTTTGTATTTTTACAGACAATGTTGCACTTCATCGTTAGGGTTTAGCTGCAGCATTATTATTAAACACGCTCAAATCTACATGTGTAGAAACCGGATATCTATGCCATTATTCATGGCATGTTTGCATCAAACAAGAGTTTCAATTGATGTGAAGAATCCCTGTTTGGGTTACTTCTCTCGTAGTTGTACACCAACAGGTAGGGATTGCCTGTCTTTGAGCGTCGATAGGTTTAATCAGACCAAGAATATGCTATGAGTGATGAAAAAGAAATGAGGGATCTGGCGCTTCTTGAGGCGTACATTTTAGGGGACCTGACACCTGACAAGAATGCTCTGGTAGAACAAAGGTTGCAGAGGGAAGAATCATTCATGCGCCTTTTTGAGACTTTAAAGCACCTGAATACTGCAACACGTCTTAGTCATCTTGCACGTAAGCGGGATGCACTCCAGAATCTGGAGCGTCAGATTTCAGAGGAAGAATAAATTCTCCCAATTATCATGTGAATTGTTTTTTGGCATATAGATTTGCTGCTTTTTTGAAAGATCCATTTAATATTTAATGCATGGACGCCCCATGCTGTTTCCTTTTACCATAATTTATGGGTATGATTTCATCGCGATTATTCGTATCCGGCTTTTTTATTTTTCTGGCAATTTCGATATCCGACATTGTTCTTGCACAGGAGTATACAAATCCTGTCAGACCTCCTGCGAGCATTGCTGATCCGTTCGTCCTGGCGGATGATGGTGATTACTATTTGTATGGTACCAGTGCAGGTGACGGATTTAAGGTGTGGAAGTCCGATGATTTATTGCATTGGGACTCATTGGGCTATGCGTTCAGGAAGAAAGAAGATAGCTGGGGCCAGGAATCTTTTTGGGCACCAGAAGTTATTCACTATCGTGGAGCATATTACATGATCTACAGTGCTAAAAGTCCTGAAGAAGTGGGACTGCGATTGTGTCTGGCCATCGCTGAGCAACCAGCAGGTCCATTTCATGATCTGTATGCGCCATTGTTTGATCGGGGATTTTCCTGTATTGATGGGCATCTGTTTGTGGATGGGGGACAGGTGTACCTTTACTATGAAATGGTCGGATCGGTAGGTACCCACTACAACGGGAAAGGATATCTCTGGGGAATGATATATGGGGCTGAACTTTCAGAGGATTTGTCAACCCTCATTGGAGGTGAACCCAAGCTATGTCTATATCCTACACAGGACTGGGAAAACCCGGGGAGCATGTTTGCTCGATCCACAGAAGGAATGACTGTTTTCAAAATGGATACTACGTATTACATGACCTATTCAGCTAATCATTATGCGGATCCCCAATATGGTGTTGGCTTTGCCACTGCGAAGTCACCATTAGGGTTGTGGACAAAATATGCAGGCAATCCGATCTTATCACAAGATCTTAACATTGGCGTGTCCGGCCCGGGCCACAACGCAATTCTACTCGATCCGGTTAGCAATGAGCACTATATTTTTTATCACTCACACGCTGATCCGGAAAATCCCTCACATAGAAGAGTCTTAAATCTGGATAGGTTTGAAGTTAAGGATGGAGTTATCCAGATACTGGGACCAACCAGGTCACCGACTGACGTTCCGTTTTCTCACAGATGAAAGGAGTCCTTGCATCTTAGCATTCGCATGCCTATATTGAAGTAGACCTGGACTCTATCATATTTTTTGTTAAACTCTCTAAGATGAAAGTTCTGTTAGTCTCTCTTTTGCTGACCCTGGGTGTTTTTGTGGATGGGATCAGTCAGGCTTCCTTCGATAATCTGGAAGGATTACCTTACCTACTCCCTGCTTTCGAGCCCGGAAAACTCTACTACGACAATGGCAATGTACAGGATCGCGATGTTAATTACTATTTGATCACCGGTGAACTGGTAGTTCTGATCAATGATCGCATTGTTCCGCTTGGACTGGTGACCACACTCGACTCCGTAATCGTGGGAGAAAGGAAGTTTGTCCAGCATGACATGAAATTCTACGAGTTAGTGTATGATGGATCAGTGGATTTGCTGGTCTATCACAAGGAAGAGGCGTTTAGGGACGCTGAGGAAGGTGCTTATGGTACCAAATCGCAAACCGCAAAGGTGGAACAGCTCTGGGATCCAAAGCAGATGCAGAGTCAGAGTTATTCACTGGAGTGGAATGATGAATTTAAGCGCGTGGATAAGACAAGTTTCTGGCTATCCAATGACCGCACACTTTCACCTGCAGAAAAGATGAGCGACCTGATCCGTTTCTTTGGAAAGAGTAAGAAAGAACTTAAGCCTTACACCTCCAACCATAGTGTCAGATTTAACGATGTAGAATCTGTGAAAGGTCTGGTGGAGTTTTGTGATCAGAAGCTGTGAACCCCCTTACCCCACAGTCTTAATAGGAATCTTGTAATACCTAAATACGTTCCAGAGCGTAAGTGATAGTAATGGTACCGTTCGCTTCCTGAAATGTTACCATCAATTCCTGATAATTAGGGCGATCTGTCATAATCTCATAGCGAGTTTCCTTAGCGCCTTCCCTCACCAGTATCTCACTGGGAGTACGCCTCCAGATGAATTCGCCCTGATTGATGTCAGTTTCGCCTCCATAGGTCATTGAGTAATCACTGAAGCCTTCTCCAGTGGCATCAAATCGCATCGTACCATCGGTATCAAATGTCCAGTCGACATCGACATTTTGTGTAGCGGCAGAGGCATCAGCTTTCAGGACAATCCAGGTTCCCACCATCTTATCGCCTTCGAAGAGCTCAGGATGATCATGCTTCTGGCATGATATATAAGAAATGAATAATATGAAAAGTGAGATTTTGTACACGTTTTTTATCATCACAGTTAGGTTTTAGTGAAGTATACGGGTCTCACTAAATTACCTACCCTCAAATGTGATGCCGAATTGTTGCAAACGGGTTGTTATTCACCCCCATATTCATGTGGTTTGCTTGTGCTTAAACATAGAGATTTCTAAATCAGCGACTTAGCCATTCCTTAAATAGTCTTGTATTCTCAGTACTGACGATAATATCACGGGAAGTTTGAGGCCGAAGCTTTACACTCAGTCGACTCTTGGAAAGGGTAAGAATCTGATCGATTGCTTCAAATCGGGCTAGAAAACTTCGATTCAGACGGAAGAATGTATGGGGATTTAACATATTCTCAAGATTACCCAGTTTGTCGTTAGCAAAGTAACGTTTGCCATCATGACGGACAAGAAATACGTATCGATCCTGTGCTTCGAAATATGCGATATCTTCTTCCTTTACACTGACTATCTGATCATTTTTACGGACCAGAAAGCGTTGCCTGTACTCAGGGACCGGTTTGGCCAGCAGTGTCTTAAGTGATTCCCAATTTGGACTATCTTTTTTCGAAATGCGTTCGTACTTTTCAATAGCACGAATCATGTCTGCATCATTCACGGGTTTTAGAAGATAATCCAGGCTATTAACGGAGAATGCCTGTATAGCATATTGATCATATGCAGTTGTGAATATGATGGGAATGTTGGTTTGGATTTCATCAAATATTTCAAAGCTTTTTCCATCAGACAGGTGAATGTCCAGAAATATCAGATCTACGTGATGTACTCTTAGCCATTCGACAGTAGAATGGACAGAGTCAAGAATGGCCGAAATGGTATAGTTCGACCGTATTCTTCTGATCGATGCTACCAGTGCTTCCTGTGCAATCGGTTCGTCTTCTACGATGAGTACATGCATTAGGCAGGTTTGATGAGTGGCAGATGAACAACCCATTGATTTTCCTCTTGAGAAAATGTGGGTGGAGGGAGTTTTATCATCTTGTAACGCTCCACAATGTTTTTGATCCCAATGCCGGTTGAGTCCTTGCTATCGGTCCTCGTTTGAATATTATTTGTGATTTTCAACTTATCATCGATTACTTCAATTGCGATGGTGAGAGGCAATTCCTTACTGATTTTATTGTGTTTTATACAGTTTTCTACCACAAGCTGAAGCGCGAAGGGAGGTATCTCGTATGCTAAGAATATGGAGCGAATACTGTTTTGAATAATCAAGGCATCCTGAAAGCGAGTCTGCTGCAAAAATAGATATTGATTGATTAGATCCAACTCTTCAGTAAGAGGAATAGTGAGCTCTCTGCCCAGTGTCAGCATTGTACGGTAGAGCTTTGCAAATCGATCAGTAAATTCCAGAGCTTTTGTCTGATTGGTGAGTATAAGACCTTTTAATACATTTATGCTGTTAAATAGGAAGTGTGGGTTGACCTGGTTTTTTAATACCTCAAATTGAGCCTGAATATTTTGTGATGTTAGTGTCTTGTTGGCCATCCTTAAGTCATATTCAGTCAGGGCATTTTTTAAAATGATTTTTAATGCATCAGGATCCCAGGGTTTATTAATGTAATAGTAGATCTTTCCCTTATTTACTGCATCTATGATGGCATCCAGATCACTATATCCGGTCATGATCATGCGTATACTTTCCGGTGCCCTTTGCTGTATAATTTCGAGTACTTCAGCTCCGGTCATTCCGGGCATACGCTGATCTGATATTACTAAGGCAAACTCTCTCTCTTCAAAAAGTGATATGCCCTCCTCAGCACTGCTGGCCGTGTCAATCTCAAAAGACCTTCTGAAAGTCGATTTGAAAGCTAATAGATTATGGGGCTCATCATCAATATATAAGATGCGTTGAGGAAGCTTCATTATTACAGGTCTCGATTCGAATCGAAGTTAATCATTCGACCGTCCTCAGCCAAGCTCTTAAACGTCAATGCTCTTTTTGTTATAGAGAGAGTTGGCAGGTCAGCCAAATGCTCCAACCTGCCATTGAGATGATTTTTATCTTTTAAATTAGGTTTTCAAGCAGTTTATCAACCGCATTTTGCATACTGGGTTTTAGAATTTCCAAAAGTTCATCCATGTATTCCACCTCCATTTTATCAAACTTGCCAGAGGGAAAGCTCTTGGCTTTCTTGGGTGTACTGGCTTTAAATTTACCCTCAGCAGAGTTTACCTTTTTACCCTCCGCGTCCAGGATATTACAGGTGATTTTCACTTCATCCTTTACTTGACGAGCCAATTTGGCCGAACCCAGGATATCACTGGCTGATCCAATTGTTGACTTAACTACGATAAAGTGATCGCTTTCATAACCGTTTTTCCGCGCTTTCTTCACTACACTTTTTGCGATGAGTGTATTGGGATATCCGTATCTGTTGTAAGTGATTTTGTAGTCTTCAAGGGTATTCATGGGGGCTGTTTCAATGTCTGCCTCGGCGAGCCCTTCCGAGACCATGCTATGCAAGTTGTTCAGTAGCTTTTGT
>JAUILM010000289.1 GCA_030432855.1 Bacteroidia bacterium | reverse complement strand
GTCATCCACTGGACATGCCGGGTTCGGATAGCACGCCTACCCTTCCCGCCTGGGAATTTTATGACCTGGAGAAAGATCCCCATGAGGGACACAATGCATATGGCGAGGCAGCGTATCAGGACATCATCCGATCCATGAAGGGGAGGCTACTTGAACTAAAGCATCAAGTGGGCGATAATGATACGACTGTAGACATCGACTCCCTGATATCTCTAAGCATGCAGTAGATTCAATCCCCTTTCGTATGAGCGAAAATCCAGGGGATGAGATCCTTTTCCAGGAATGCTTTGTGGAAGGCCTCACTATGACCTGTAGCCTCATACTCCGTATACCTTACTTCAGCCCCATGCTCTCGCAGTAGATCGTACATAATACGTGAACCTTCCACAGGATTTGCTTTATCGGCACCTCCATGAAATATCCAGAATGGGATATGATCAAACTTATTCAGTTGACCTGGGTCTGAGAAGCCTGCCATAGGCACAGCCGCTGCAAACAAATCAGGGCGCCTTGCTGCAAATTCCCAGGTGCCGAAACCACCCATCGAGATCCCCACGATATACACTCTGTCCTGATCGATATCGTAAGTATCCAGTATATGGTCTATGAGTTCTAAAGTCGCCCTTCCTGAATCAGAAGGTTTCTCATGCATTTGGTACGAACCATCTTTACCCAAGCCTTTGAAAGGTGTTTCCGGTGTATTTCCCACCCATTTGGCCCACTCCTCATTCTTTGTCTTGTCAGAACATTGTGGCACCAATACATAGCAAGGAAATTGCTCTTGCATTTCCTTACTTAATATGGAATATTCATTGGTAAATAGACCGATGTTTTGCCAGGGTTGTCGGCCATTATCAGCACCACGGTCTCCCCGCCCATGCAGAAAAATAAGTAGGGGAAGATCACCATTATTTTCTGCAGGAGCGAAGAGTCTGTACGGTAAAACGAGGTCATTAGTCGCCTTAAAGTCATATTTCACCAGCGCTCTATCCAGTACATCTAGCCAAGCCTGTGTATCTCGTCTCATCTCGACATCCACTTGTGCGTCAACCACACTAAAAGAAAGACCGAGGAAGGCAAATGCCAGAAGAAGTCTGATGCAATCCAATTTAATCGACTTATACATTAAAATCACTTACACATTGTTGATATGCTCAAGTGCCAGCGTAAGAGCCTGAGTTCCTTTCTTGCTATACCCCTGTGCTTCGACCGCCTTGTACAACTGGTGCACCAACGCCAGACCCGGTAGTGCCAGATTCATACGTCGCGCTTCAGCAAGAGCCAGCTCCATGTCCTTCACAAAGTGCTCGACATAGAATCCGGGCTCGAAGTTTCGATTTACAATTCGGGGAGCCAGGTTTGACAAAGACCAACAACCTGCAGCTCCGCCACTAATGGCTTCGAGCATCGTATTTAAATCTAAACCAGCCTTTTGTGCATAAAGCAAGCTTTCACATACGCCCACCATCGTTCCTGAGATAGTGATTTGATTGCACATTTTAGTATGCTGTCCTGAGCCGGCTTTCCCTTCATACACGATACCTTTGCCCATAATCTCAAAGAGGGGCATGATGGCATCTACATCTTCTTTGTCGCCTCCTACCATAATGGAAAGGGTACCATTCTTAGCTCCCACATCTCCTCCGGATACGGGGGCATCAATGGATCCCACATTTTTTTCCTGTGCTGCTTCATAGATTCTGACGGCCAGGCTGGGAGCAGTAGTGGTCATATCGACCAGCATAGCGCCTGAGGCTACACCCGACATGATGCCATTTTCGCCAAAGTATACTTGCTCCACATCCTGAGGAAAGCCAACAATAGTAAAGATTACATCAGAGTTCTCTGCTACCTCCCTGGGGGTATTTCTCCAGGTAGCACCCTTTTCAACAAGCGAGTCAGCCTTAGATTTGGTTCTGTTGAAGACCGAAACTGTATATCCATTATCCATCAGGTGTCCCGCCATGGAAACCCCCATGACGCCGGTACCTATCCATCCAATTCGTGTCTCCTTAGAAAGTGTAAAAGCCATTGTTTGTAATTGTTTTATAGTTTTTGATTTGAATTATTTTGCTGAAAAAGTGAATGATGTGGTCGAAGAGTACGTTTGACCCGGCTCCACCAGGGTCGATGGAAACTCAGGTTTGTTGGGACTATCGGGAAAATGCTGGGTCTCGAAACAAAATCCTCCCCGGCGATCGTAGGTACGACCTCCCATGCCAGTCATTTCTCGCATAAAATTACCGGTATAAAATTGTACTCCGGGCTCGGTGGTATGGACCTCCATATATCTTCCCGAATTGGGTTCATAGACGGTAGCCGCTATTTGCATCCTACCCCCTCCTGGTTCATGATTTAGCACATAATTGTGATCATAGCCACCTCCAATTTGAATCTGCGGATGATCATCATCGATCCGTGCTCCGATCATCGTGGCACCCCGAAAGTCAAATGGAGTACCTTCGACAGGTGCTAACTCTCCTGTAGGAATCAGTCCGTCATCTACAGGAGTATACCGATCTGCATTGATAGACACAAAGTGATTCAGAATATCCCCACTACCATCTCCTGCCAGATTGAAATAGGCATGGTTGGTCAGGTTCACATGTGTCTTTTTATCAGTAGTTGCCTTATAGTCGATAGCCAGTGTGTTATTATTGTCCAGAGTGTATGTCACTTCCACATCCAGATTTCCAGGATATCCCTCTTCCATGTCCGGACTCGTACGAGATAATCGTACCCCTACATGATTATCTGTCTCGATCATCTCTGCCGTATAGAGCTTCTCATCAAAGCCCTTGTCTCCACCATGCAGATGGTTTTCACCATTGTTCTTAAGTAGGGGATATACCGTTCCATCGATTTCAAAGCTTGCCCCGCCAATCCGATTACCATACCTTCCTACCAGAGCACCAAAGAAAGGATTTCGCTCGACGTAAGTACTAAGACTATCAAAACCAAGATTTACATTCTTAAAATTGCCATTGCGGTCTGCAACCGAAATAGTGACAATGATACCGCCCCAATTGGTGAGTGAAACTTCCATCCCATTTCTATTCTTCAGATGAAACAGATCAGCCGTACCTTCAGGAGTTTCTCCAAATACAGTCTTTTCAATCTCAAGTCCGGTATCAATGTTTTGTTGTTCCATAGTAGATTTAGCTTCATCAGATCCACAACTCAAAAAACCCAGAGAAGCTACGACCATCAGTAGTATCAGTAATCTTGTCATGATCTTTTATTCTTAGATATGATTATATGTAAAATGAGCCAAATTTTTGCGAGAGGATAAGATACAGGATTCCCTTAGAGTTTCATATCCATCCTTTGAGTTATTTCCATAGAAGGTCCGAATAGAGAAATTCATCTATTCAAACACCATCTGTCAAAGGAACCCAATTTCTAACATCGATCCGGATAGAAAACCATCACGAGAATTTCCAAACCTACATTGTTCAAATCTTAGGATGTCGTTAAATAAGCAATTCCAAATCGTAATAAAAGCTTAAGGCCGCAGCGATAAAAGGCGCTCCGCGTTCCATTGTTAAAGTTGTAATGCAATTACGTCGAGGTATACCAAAACCTAATATACCTCGGTTTCAAAATTATACACTTCAAATATTAAGGAACCTCTATGTTACTCCGCTCCTACTCCCTTGCCATCCTGTTTTTCGTTATCGCCACACCAGCGTATACACAACAACACACCATCAGTGGGTATATCATGGATGCCGATACTGGAGAGAAGTTGATTGGCGCTAATGTCAGTATATCCGGCACAGCTTCCGGCACGACTTCAAATGACTTCGGATTTTTTTCCATTACTCCATCCACGGATTCTCTTAAGCTTGAAATCAGCTATGTGGGTTACGAATCACAGGAGATTGCACTCTTATTAGACCAGGATACTTCTTTAAACATAAGTCTGCAATCTTCTGCCCAGCTTACAACGGTGGAAGTCACCAGTGATAGAGTCGAAAGGATCGAAGAGAATGTGCAGATGAGTCGTATTGATGTACCTGTTGATCAAATCAAAAAGATTCCGGCACTTCTCGGAGAAGTAGATGTGATCAAAGCTATTCAATTACTACCAGGTGTCCAATCGGGGGGTGAGGGTCAGACCGGCATTTACGTGCGCGGAGGAAGTCCGGACCAGAATCTGATTTTGTTAGATGGGGTACCTGTATATTCGATATCTCATCTTGGTGGACTATTTTCTGTCTTCAATGCGGATGCTATAAAGAATGTCAATCTCATCAAAGGTGGCTTCCCCGCGAGATTTGGTGGAAGACTCTCATCCGTGCTTCAGGTATCTATGAAAGACGGAAACAATCAAACCTTTAAAGGGGAAGGATCTATCGGAATCATCACTTCCAAACTCACCCTGGAAGGACCAATCAACAGGGGTAAAACTTCCTTTATTGTAAGCGGTCGCAGGACTTATCTTGATCTTTTTGCCAAACCTGTCGCTAAATCTGCGGCGAGACAGGATGGATCGGAAATCAAACCCAAACTACACTTCTATGACTTGAATGCAAAAGTCAACCATACTTTTAATGATCGGCATCGATTATATCTTTCGGCTTACAGCGGTGCCGATGTGTTTTATACTAATGTAAAAGAAGAAAATACTGACTTTGGTGGAGGGTTAGACTGGGGCAACTGGATTAGCGCCGCTCGATGGAATTGGAAAATAGCTCCTAAAGTATTTAGCAACACCACTCTGATTTTTAGTGACTACAAGTTCAATGCCGGTGTAGAATACACGGAATATTTTGGAAATGAAACATCAAACTACAAGTCAAAGTACTTGTCGGGAATTCGGGATTTCGGATTTAAATGGGATTTGGATTGGATACCTTCTCCTACTCATTATTTGCGGTTTGGTGCAGGCATGACAAACCATAAATACAATCCCGGAGCACTAACCTTTAAAGCCTCAGATTTTGACTTTACACTTGATACTATCATAGGCACCGCTGCATCTCAATCACAAGAATACTACCTGTATGCCGAGGACGAAGTAGATCTCGGCCGATTGAAGCTGAATATGGGAGTACACGCATCAGCTTTCAATGTGGAAAATACATTTTACCACTCAGTGCAACCCCGGATAAGTGCACGCTATGCTTTAAGAAACCGACTCTCTCTTAAAGGAAGCTTTAATACCATGACACAGTATATAAACCTCCTGACTACGGAGGCTTTAAGTCTACCGACAGATCTATGGGTACCCAGTACCGACCAGGTGCTTCCTCAAAGGGCCTGGCAGGTGGCATTAGGTGCCGCTAAGAGTTATCAGAACCTTGAGGTAAGCCTGGAAGCCTACTATAAGAAGATGGATAACGTGGTTTCTCTACGACCTGGATCCAATTTCCTTTTTGGATTGGACAACAAATGGGAGCAAAAAATCACCCAGGGTTCTGCAGAGACTTATGGTGCAGAGTTTCTGCTTCAAAAGAAAAGTGGTAAAACGACCGGGTGGCTAGGATATACGCTTTCCTGGAATCAAAGAAAATTTGATGATATCAATGGTGGTCACACATTTCCCTTCCGATATGACAGAAGGCATGATCTGAGTATAGTAATCAATCACGACTTTAATGATCGGATTTCCCTATCGGGATCATGGGTGTACGGGACAGGAAATGCCGTATCACTTCCTTTCGAAAAATTTCACCTGGCCGAATCTCATAACGGGCTCCTCTCCAATCGCTATGAAATTCAACAATTCGAAGCCAAAAACAGCTTCCGGATGAGCGATTATCACCGTCTGGATCTTGGGATTCAATTTTCGAAAAAGAAGAAGCGCCATACCCGTATCTGGTCATTTGGTGCCTACAACACGTATTTCCACAATAACCCCTATTTCATCTACTCCAGCCAGGAATATGAATGGGATCCTGTGAGAGAGATGGGCATTAACAAGACCATATTTAAGGAAGTAAGCATCATCCCGATAATCGTGCCCTATATCAGTTACGGTTTTAAATTTTGAATCTATGCATTGTCAATACATTGTATATCTACTCTTCTGCCTTTCTATTGCGCTTATCGCGTGTGAAGATATCAGTGACAGTACGATTGATATCGAAATCCCAGCAACAAAGAACAGAATCGTAGTGAATACTGAAATTTCGCTTGAGGCTGACTCGGTGCAATTGCTATTTAGTCATTCTCAAAACATCACGGATTTCAGCCCCCTTCAGGATTTATCATCATTGGAAGTAACTCTGAAGATTCAGGACCAGGTGATACCCTTGCGATCGGCAAGAGGATATCGAACAGGCCCTGGACGCATCAATCCAGACCCTACCAAACCCCTGGTAGGACGGCTCGAAGCAAAACATCCATTGTTCGAAACCATATATAGCGAAACAGCAATAGCTCCAAAACCCATCGTGACGTCTGTCAAATTTGATTTGGATGGAGCGAAGGATGAATTTGGAGAAGACCTGGGAGAGATCACCATCGAACTTTCCGATGACCCTGCCATTCAGAATTACTATGCGGTATCGGCCTATACCTTTGTACCGGAGAAGGACACGATATCAAGCGACACCATTTTCGATCACCTGAGAAATCGGCAAGTCAACTTCTTCCCGGATGGTTTCACATCATTTGCAGGCATCGGTGACAATATAATTTTCTCAGATATGGCATTCTCGGGTGGCACTTACAAGGTACGCCTTCCAATAGACCGGCACTACGAGGTCAGCAGGGGTGACCGAGTCATGTTGGTACTCATCAAATCAATCACAGGTGACCGATACCAGTTTGAGAAAAGTGTGGGCAATTATATTGCCAACGAAGGCAACCCCTTCGTCGAACCTCAAAACATTCATACCAACATTGAGAACGGATATGGTATTTTTAGCATTGAGCAATCTGTGGAAATGGAAGCAGAGATCGAATAGTTGTTCGGACCATATTTCCTGTTATCTATTTCCACAAATTATACTGCGTTTTATTTCCCCTAGAAACGAGTCTTGATCAATAGGAACTTGGTTCTGTATAAATTCCATGATACCTTTGGAGTCTTATCAAGTTATAATGAGAGTAGTTCCAATCTTCCTTCTTTTTGTATTTGCATTGTTCATTAGTTGCGAAGATGGCGACACGGATCGCACTGTGAGCCAGGAGATAAAAAAAGAAGCCTCGGATGGTCAAAACTTCCTCACGGCTCAATACC
>JAUILM010000288.1 GCA_030432855.1 Bacteroidia bacterium | reverse complement strand
AGCAGCTTCCGATAGGCTGATTGAATCAACCTTCTTTCTTCAGTCGTGTTTGTTACTGTGTCAGGCATACACTTTTTCGATCTAACACTATTATCAACGAATGATACAGTAAGTTGGTTTCCAGACAAATCTAATAGATTTTTTAGTTCGTCACTCTTATTCGCAAACTAGTAGTCGGTAGGTTAGGTGTAAATCAAAAAGATTATATCTTTGCATCGCTTTTTGAAATACGTGGTTTCGAAGTCAGTTCGACAGACCACAAAAGATGCGGGTGTGGTGGAATTGGTAGACACGCTAGACTTAGGATCTAGTGCCGCGAGGCGTGGGGGTTCGAGTCCCTTCACCCGCACATTTTTCCTTCAGTGGTAAAAGAGGAACCTATTTCCAAATAAGAAGTATAGTCAGTAATCTTTTATGCCACGATCAAGGGCCGCTATGGCCTGTAAACTATTTTAAGAATGAGTATCACGAGAAATGAAAAATCGGCCAATGAAGTCGAACTCGTACTGCAACTTCCCATCTCTGATTATGAACCCAAGCTAAAGTCTGAACTACAGAAGTACAGGCAAAAGGCCAACATGAAGGGTTTCAGAAAGGGAAAGGTACCTGTCAGTGTAATCAAGAAGATGTATGGCAGGGGGATTCTGGCCGACCTCATCAATGAGATGTTGCAGAAAGAGCTTTCAGGATATATCACAGACGAAAAGTTGGATATCCTGGGACAACCGTTACCTTCTGAGAGTCAGGAGACGTACGATTTTGAGATCAATAACCTGGTAGATTTTGAATTCCGGTTTGATGTGGGACTGGCACCTGCCTTTGAAGTGGCGGGAATAGAAGGAGAATCCTACGAGCAACTGAAAGTGGAGGTGACCGATGAAATGATTGACGATGAGCTGGAGGCTACGCAAAAGCGGGCGGGCAACATGGAAAATCAGGAATCAGACTTCGAAGAAAGCGACGGTATCACGTTCAATGCCAAAGAACTGGAAGGTGATGCACTGAAAAACAAGGGCTTTGAAACTTCTTTCAAGGTATTGATTCAGGATATTCAGGATGAGGATCTGCGTAAGCAGGTTTTGGAGTCTAAGATTGGGGATACTGTGCGTTTTGATATTTTCGATCTGGAAAAGGATAAGACGGACGAATATGTCAGGAAGTATCTGTTGCAGCTGGATGAGGAGGAAATGGATCGTGAGGTAGGTCGGGAATTTGAAGCTACCATCGAGCAGGTAGATCGACTTATACCTGCCGAGCTAAACGAAGAGTTCTACAATAAGGCTTTTGGAGAAGGTGAGGTCACTAGTGAAGAGGAAGCCCGGGCTAAGATCAAGGAGCATATCGAAAATATGTATAAGGGTCAGTCAGAAGCATTGCTGTATCGATCCTTCCAGGAACGACTGCTGGAATTGAATACGCCATCTTTGCCAGATGAATTCTTGAAGCGCTGGCTGAAGAGTGGTCAGGAGACACTTAATGATGAAGATCTAGATAAGCAGTATCCTGATTTTGAAAAAGGTCTGCTATGGTCTCTGATAGAGCGTAAGGTAGGAGAGAAATTTGAAGTGGAGGTGGGTGTAGAGGACGTGCGACAGGCCATGCGAGATCAGCTGAAACAGTACATGGGTGGCTATGCGGTAGAAGACTCAATGCTGGATGGTTATGTGGATCGTATGATGCAAAATCAGGAGCAGGTAGAAAAGGTTTTTCAGGAAAAGCGATCTGATAAAATCTTTGAAGCACTGAAAGAAGCGGTCACCATCGAAGAAAAATTCCTGCCATTGGATGAGTTTGAAGCCAGGCTGCAGGAGGCCAGAGCCGCCAGTCAACCCGAAGCTTCTGCGGAAGAGGAATGACTTTTGAAAACATTTTAGGGATAAATCGATTTATATAGTTTGTTTTCCAGTTAAATCATAGATATTCCTATAAATACGCAAACGAATATGTTTCATCAAGATGAGTTTAGAAAGTATGCTGTAAAGCATCTAGGAATGGGGGGAGCTACCCTCGATAAATTTATGGAGACTTCGGTCCCCAATATTCATGGATTTACACCCCACGTTATTGAAGAACGCCAATTGAATGTGGTTGGCATGGATGTATTCTCCAGGTTGATGATGGATCGCATCATCTTTATGGGGGTTCCGGTGACCGACTATGTAGCGAATGTCATCCAGGCACAGTTGCTATTTCTGGAGTCTACTGATCCCAAGAGAGACGTGCAGATGTTTATCAATAGCCCTGGAGGATCTGTGATCGCAGGTCTGGGTATTTATGATACGATGCAGTACGTTGCCCCGGATATTGCCACGATTTGTACTGGACTGGCTGCATCGATGGGTGCTGTACTACTATCTGCCGGCACCAAGAGCAAGCGAACCGCATTACCGCATGCCCGGGTGATGATCCATCAGCCATCAGGAGGGATGCAAGGTCAGTTTACGGATATGGAGATTACCTACAATCTTACCAAGTCAATGAAGAAGGAGCTATACGATATCCTTGCTTCACATACTGGCCAGGATTATGATGTCATAGAAAGAGATTGTGATCGAGACAATTGGATGACTTCTACCGAAGCCAAAGAATATGGCCTGGTAGATGAAGTATTGGCTCGCGCCGAAAAATCTGAGAAGGAAGAAAGTTAATATTTCCGGGATTAGGTGGATTTGTCTGATTAATGCGAAACGCCGTGACGCATATTTGCATACATTTGCATGTACACATCAGAATATATGGAAGATAAAGCAGTAAGGTGTTCATTTTGTGGGCGAGATAAAGGGGAGGCATTGATCCTCATTGCAGGTATCGATGGACACATTTGTGAGGTATGTGTAGAGCAGGCTACCGACATTGTAAAGGAGGAGCTATTCTCTAACAAGGATAAGGACAAGAGTAAGTTTCTCCTCCCATCTAATCTCACGCCTCAGAAAATCAAAGAATATCTCGATGAATATGTGATTGGGCAGGATGATGCCAAACGGTATCTCTCCGTAGCGGTCTACAATCATTATAAGAGAATTGGCATTGATTTTAAAGATGATGTGGAAATTGAAAAGTCCAATATTCTCTTTGTAGGACGTACCGGTACGGGAAAGACATTATTGGCTAAATCCATTGCCAAGCTTTTGAATGTACCCTTTGCCATTGTTGACGCCACTGTCTTTACGGAGGCCGGATATGTGGGTGAAGACGTAGAGAGTATTCTCAGCAGATTACTGCAGGTTTGTGACTACAATGTGCAGGCGGCTGAAAAGGGCATTGTCTATATTGATGAGATCGATAAGATCGCACGTAAAAGCGACAATCCTTCCATCACCAGAGATGTCTCAGGGGAAGGTGTCCAACAGGCTCTGCTGAAAATGCTGGAGGGTACCGATGTGAATGTGCCACCTCAGGGAGGTCGTAAGCATCCTGAGCAGAAGTTGATTAAAGTCAACACTGAGCATATCCTTTTTATCTGCGGCGGTGCCTTTGATGGTGTCGAAAAACTGATTGCCAAGCGATTGAATACGCAAGTGATTGGGTACAACTCCAAGGAGAAGCAAATGGTCGATCGTGACAATCTCCTCCAGTACGTAAATCATCTGGATCTGAGACATTTCGGTCTGATTCCTGAGCTTCTGGGGCGACTACCTGTACTCACATATCTCAATCCACTGGATAAGAGCGCGCTACAGACTATTCTGACTGATCCTAAGAATGCACTCATAAAACAGTATAAGAAGCTGTTCCTGCTGGAGGGTATTGAGTTTAAGATCACAGAAGGAGCACTGTCTTATATAGCTGAGAAGGCCCTGGAATATAAGTTGGGCGCGAGAGGATTACGATCGATTTGTGAAGCAGTCATCACCGATGCTATGTACGAGCTTCCTTCCAAGAAGGATGTAAAATTGTTCGAGGTTGACCTTCGATATGTGAAGGAAAAACTGAGCAAATCCAAGCTGTCCCAGCTGAAAGTAGCTTCCTGATTTAGGTTAAAGAACACTTAATTGTATGCATTGGAGCGGTCGCATGCTCCGCATATACGTTCATTTGAAGAAATACGACCAACCTACTGGAGTTGAACATCTTACGGAAAAAGTGTAATTTTGCATCCCTATGATTAGAAAGTACCTAAAATCAGGTCTGTTTTTTGTTCTAATTGCTTTATTGTCAATGTCTTGCCGCACAGAATTCGAACGAGTGCGGACCAGCACTGACCCTGAAGTGATTTACAAAAAAGGAATGGAGTACTTTGACAATGGAGAATATCTACGGGCACAAACCCTTTTCGAAATCATAGTCAATAGCTTTAGAGGATCAGCCAAGGCAGAGGAACTTGCATTTAAATATGCCTACACGCATTACTATCTGAATAGTTACCTCCTGGCATCCCACTATTTCGAAAACTTTTCCAACACATACACTTCCAGTGATAAGCGGGAAGAAGCCGATTATCTCAAGGCCTATTCCAACTATCTGTTATCACCAAATTTCAGATTGGATCAGACCTATACGATCAAAGCCATAGAGCAGTTTCAGTTGTTTATCAACTCGTATCGAAATAGTGATCGGGTGGCGTCAGCGAATGAGCTGATTGACGAGTGTCGTAAGAAGCTGGAAAAGAAAGAATTTGAGCAGGGTAAACTATACTTCAATTTGAAGGATTATAGTGCAGCGGTGCATACCTTTGAAAACCTGCTGAAGGACTTTCCCGAAACAGCCGATGCAGAGGAAATTCGCTTTCTTATTTTACAGTCTGCGTTCCTGTATGCGGAAAACAGCTTTTATGAATTACAAAAAGAACGGTACGAATTAGCCGTTGAAAAATATAACGACTTTCATCGAAAATTTCCGGCCAGCAAGTATATCAATGAAGCAAGAGATATGCTTCGTATGAGCGAGGCCAAACTTAAAACTTTCTCAACATGACAGATATCAAATCGAAAGTTCAGGGATACAACCCTTTTGCTCAGGCCAGAGATATTGGTGAACTGGTAGAAAAGACCGGTAATATCTATGAAGCGCTGGCAATCATCAGCAAGCGAGCTAATCAACTCAATGTGGAGATTAAGCAGGAGCTTTCGGAAAAATTGGATGAATTTGCTATTGCTTCTGATACCATTGAAGAGGTACACGAGAACAAAGAGCAGATCGAAATTTCCAAATTTTATGAGAGACTACCTAATGCGGCTTTGATCGCAACGGAGGAGTTTTTAGATGGAGAAATCAACTACCGGTACAAGGAACAATACCGCAACGGTAACGACGAATACGACAACGATTAGTACATCGACTCCGGTGTCAATGAAATGTTGAAGGGCAGGAAAATCTTAATCGGAATTACGGGTAGTATAGCTGCCTACAAATCCGCTTTTCTTGTTCGATTGTTAGTAAAAGAAGGGGCTGAAGTCAGAGTTATTATGACCGAGGCCTCTACCCATTTTATCACACCCCTTACATTGTCCACACTTTCTAAGTCTGAAGTGCTGACATCCATCAGTGATGAGCATGGCTGGAACAATCATGTGGAACTTGGACTGTGGGCTGATCTGTTCTTGATCGCACCCTGTAGTGCCAATACCCTGGCGAAAATGGCCAATGGAATGTGTGACAACATGCTGTTGGCATGCTTTCTGTCCAGTAGAGCTCCTGTATTTGTGGCACCGGCCATGGATGAGGATATGTGGAAACATCCATCCACTCAGCGCAACCTTGCACAACTACAGAATGATGGGGTCCGGGTGATACCTGTGGGGTCCGGAGAATTGGCCAGTGGCCTGGTGGGACCAGGACGGATGGCAGAGCCTGAAGATATCTTGACGCTATGTCAGACATTTTTCAATGAGAAGCAGGACCTTGCTGAATATAAAGCGGTGGTGACCGCTGGACCCACCTTTGAGGACATAGACCCTGTCCGATATATCGGAAACCGATCCAGTGGTAAGATGGGCATTGCTATTGCTCAAGAGCTGGCAGCCAGAGGGGCCGAGGTACATTTAGTACTGGGACCCACACAAATCACGGTTGCCGACCATGATCGGATAATAATTGTACCTGTACGGAGCGCTGCTGATATGCTGGAAGCAGTAGAAAGGGTCTGGGATGCCGTCGACATTGGAGTCATGGCAGCTGCGGTAGCTGACTACACCCCGGCAATGGTGGCAAAGGAAAAGATTAAGAAAAAGGAAGGACCACTTTCCATAGAACTGGGCAGGACCGCTGATATCGCAGCCACTATAGGTGCTCGAAAGCAAGCACATCAGATTTCTGTGGGATTTGCCCTGGAGACCGAAGATGAAGAGGTGAATGCACAGGAAAAACTAAATCGAAAGAATTTTGATCTCATTGTCCTGAATTCACTTAATGACAAAGGTGCGGGATTTGCCCATGATACCAACAAAGTCACTTTATTTGGAAAGGATGGCTTGAAAAAGCAATTTGAATTGAAGCAAAAGACTGAAGTCGCCATTGACATCGTTAATCAAATAGCCCAATTGGTCAGTAGTAAAAAGTGAGTCACGTAACGAAAATGAGACAAGTAATCATCCTTTCCACCTTGTTGGTACTTTTGTGTTTTACACCCGGCAAGGCGCAGGAGTTTATCTTTGATGTAGAGGTAAATGCACCTACGCTGCAGACTACAGATCCCCGACTATTCGATGATCTGGAATCCACACTCAATGATTTTCTCAACAACCGTCGGTGGACCAATGAGATTTATGAGGAGCACGAACGGATCAAATGTAATCTCATTCTGACCATTAGCGGTGAGCTTTCCAGCAGTGCTTTCTCCGCTGACCTGACCATACAGGCGATACGTCCGGTCTTCGGCAGCAACTATGAGACAAGTTTGCTAAATCACGTCGATAAAGAATTCACTTTTCAATTTGATCAGAGTACGCCGGTAGAGTACAGTGACAACCTCTATACCAGCAATCTGACATCGGTACTGGCTTTTTATGCCTATTACATCCTTGGTTTGGATCATGATTCATTTTCCCTATATGGGGGAGATCGATTCTTCCAATTGGCCAATGAGATTATCAATATCCTGCCTCCTGATTTTGCCACGGATTCCAAGTCAGGCTGGAGCAGCCAGGCCAATGGCCGAAACCGGTACTTCATGATAGAAAACATCCTCAGTCCACGCACGAGGCCCTATAGAAAGGCCATGTACACCTACCATCGAATGGGGCTGGATATGATGCACCAGGATCCAACA
>JAUILM010000287.1 GCA_030432855.1 Bacteroidia bacterium | reverse complement strand
ATCCCAATGGAAATCTATTAATTACCACACATGAGGGCGTCCTGGAAATGACTATTGGAAACTTTGCATATCCCAAACTCGTGGCTGAATTAGAAGGGGTGAAAAGTGCAGTAGCTGATGCGCAGGGTCAGATTTACATCACCGATCCAACAGACATCGACGGATATGAAAATTGGCAAACGGATTCTATCCTAAATCTTACTACGGGTGAAAAATTAACCCGTCCCGGGGCCAGGTTTTACAAGGTGAGACTCTGGGATAGAAACATTTTTAGTTATGGGTAGAACAGCAATTTAAGATTACAACTCTTCTGGTTTACCTGCCATCTAAGTCTCCTTATACCGTGGGTCCCTTTTTAGAATTTGGGATAAAAAGAAGTTCTATTGAACGCCCCTTCTTCGTAGAGACCGAAGAATTCTTTAACGGACTTTATTGTGAAGCACCGATCAGTTATATGAATTGATTAAGATCATTCTAACTCTTTGAATACGTAGCAGGAAATTTATGATTGTGATAGAGAAAGTATAATATTTGTCTGCCAGGCCTTGTTGACTATGAGATTTAAGATGTTTTAATGTTAAGGGTATCAAAACTGGAAATAGTCAGTTTCGATTCAATAGATTGGATGCAATTCGTGGTGTAGTTTGGAAGTTCATATGGGGATTGTGCTGGCATGACTTTTGAGTTACAAAACTAAAATAGAAACACCTTCAAGGGTATAGGTTTGAGAAAAACAGTACCTTGTATTTACCAAAACCATTTTATATGAAATCACTTCGTTTCAGAATGTCGGACTATAGTCATAGTCAAAAGTATCGATTACATCTACAGGCTTTTAACTTGATACATGTCTTATAGGCGATCTTAGCTTTCAATCGTGACATGGTACCATATAAACACTGTAACACTGCTATAGAATCAAGTTTATGTTCTTTCCACAATTGACCTCTGCATCCTCGTCCAAATGGTATAAAATAGACTTATGCTATATTGAAAACGGGTCCGTTGATCCTCCAGTAATTACCTTTGTAAATCAAAGCAGGGATATTATTCAGGATCCTGTAGATATTGGAATTTCAGGTTCAGAAATGGTCAAAATTGCTTTTACGAATTTACGTAAAGTGGACCTTGATTTGATAGTGGAGGATTATGGGCTTGGGAAATTGCTCACGCTAGTTGATGTTGAACTGGCTTCGGAGAAGATTTTAGATCAGACTTTCTTGAAGTCAGCAGGCGATCGATTACAGACCGATTTCATTAAAGTTGCAATTCCTGTCAGGAATTCAATTTTGATTTGTGATGGAACTAACGGAGAATCGGTGAAATGCTTGAATGTTCGACATAGACAATTGTATAACGACTTTTCGAAAACACATCTTTCTAATTTAGTATTTGATGTGGTTGATGGTGTAATTCAAGAAGCTCACCCAGTGACCTATTCAAATCGAGGTCTTCCTTTTGATGACCAAATATCCCGTTCCTATAAGGAGCAAATTCTATTTTCGAAGCTTTTTGAAAACTTATTCAACATTCGCTTAATTGTGGAGGCAGAATCTATGAGCGATATGCAGAATGGACTGTTTAAGTCTATTTTACACCTTATAAAATCAAATTATTCAAATCGTGACTTTAATAAATCTATTGAAATTCATTTGAATTCCGACGTTGTTAAAGGTAATGACCAGAATAGGAAAAGTGTCGGATATCTTCTAGATCGCATTCAGGATGAGGTGAAGACATGGGGGGGCAGTATTGCTGTGGCTATCAAGATCTCATTCCTTTTTAGTGAGGATTTTAGAGCTGGCAACAGTCATAAAAAGATTATCAAAACTATAAAATTAGATTAATATGAGTTTTTTTGGAAAGTTATTCGGTGATGGAGGAGAAGTGAAATCCCTTAATCAACAGGAATCTTTTGTTGGTGTCCTTTATGCAATCATAGCTGCTGATGGTACCATTACTCAGGAAGAAGGTCAGGATTTTATGAGTATGGTGTCCAGGGCGAGAATCATGTCATCGATAACCAATAATCAATGGAGAGACATCATTAATAAAATTTCAAAATTGATGAAAAAGGGAGGTGCAGAGGGACTTGTGAATTTGGCTGTTCAAAATATTCCGGCAGATATGAGGGCAGGAGTTTTTTGTTATGCATGTGAGTTAGTCTTCTCAGATGGCTATGCTGATGAAGAAGAGCAAAAAATACTAGATATCATTAAAAGAGAACTAGACATAGAGGATGACCTGGCATATAAAGTGGCAGAGGTAGTGACTATTAAAAATAAATTATAGCAAAGACATGCAGATATAACCCCAATCTAATTACCCACATTAATCTCGCCATCTACCTCCAAAACGGCACCGGTCTCAGTTTCTAGCGTACTGCATTCTCCTGTATTACCGTTGGATATGATGCAATTATTGGCCGCATTATCAGGGATGATGACATGCTGACAATTTACGGGTATTTGATTTAAAGACCAGTTGGAGGCCTGATGCCAATCTGTAGAGGTATTGCCAGTCCAGGTATTGGTAGCACAAGCTGCGCAGGATAGGGGAGATCCCAGGATGGCTACCGCTGTTGTACAACCACCGGGCATATTGAAATGAGCAAAGAGTGTATCCGCTCCGTCAATATTATTACCAAGTATAATTTCTCCGGTTGATAGATCAAAGGTTCCGGCTGGATTGGTGCCGGCTGCGTCGGTGGTGAGCATGGGATCGCTAATATTTGCTGTGTTCGGACCTTGCGTGATCTGAGTAAGTATGTCACCGCAACTATACATACCCGGATCTGTGTCAATGTGGACACCGTTATTGATGAATCCAGGCTCTGCAAGGAGGTCTCCAGTAGTATCCACTACAATCCCGTTGTTTTCCAGAAAAACAAAATTGTTTCCCGAGTCGCAGCAGTCCTCTATTCTCATCAGGCCATTATTTGTAAAGTCATTTGTCCCATTAGAATATGGCTCAGAAAACTCCATATAGCCACAAGCCATGTTTTCGAAATCATCTGTGGTATAAAAGTGTCCGGTAGTGGTTATGCTCCCTTCGTTAAATGGCTTAGGTAGTGTATTGGAATGGAAGGAGTCAATCGCCATATTACTATTGCTAGTAAAAGTAGCACTGGTATAATTTAACAATTTGGCAGCGAGACTATTTCTTAGATTCGAAGGAGCGACGGAAACATCAATGTCGCCATGATTTATCATCACCCCTTTTATTGCTGTATTATTTGCCAGATTAGGAATATTAATAGTAAGCTGCCCGCTGTTTTCAAACCAGGTGTCCAATGCATTGATAACAGGTTGTGTCAGATTTATTACATCCAGGGTACCAAATGTTTGATTCACAAAGCGTCCTTCTTGATGATATTTGACATAAGGAGTGGTGATATATGCACTTCGCACAGCGATATCCAGGTGATCTAAAATCCTCACTGTGCCATTATTGATGAACTCCTGATCAGATCTTGTGAAGATCCCGTCACGCGGCTCCTCGATCAGAATGAAATGATTGTTAGTAAATCCACCGGCAAGATTTGCTTCCTGTACTAATGCTATTGCGGCTTCATCTTCATTACCCAGGCCCACACTATCCATGTGGATAGATCCATTATTGACAGCATTGATATGCGTAGCCACGGATCGGATGCCTGGCCCTTGAATATGATTCATAGAGATATCACCCTTGTTGTTAAACTCTGATACCCGTGTCAGATGAATGCCCACGGTCTTGAAAACGGATTCATGCGTTATGTTCGAGATATATATGTAATTCTCATTCACCAGCTTTCCAAGCCCCACTCTGATCCCAATAATTTCCACCTGACCGCTTGATCCTCCGTCAAGGTTACGGATGGAGATACTTCCCGTGTTCCTAAGTTCGGTACAGTCCGGACAGCCCCCAATATGGATTACCGGTCCATCTGTATAGGTAAAGTTGCTAAAGGATATTGAGCCCTTATTTTCAAAAAGTCCTCTTTGAATGTCCAGAGTCCAGGCCCCTTTGATCGTCCCCATATTTTGTACATCGTCATGGACCTCTATCTGGGCGTGTATGAAGGCGTCCTCAGCATTAATAAATTCTGATCCTGACCAGAGCATGTTGGGAAGCCCCGTGATTGAATCGTTATTCACCAAAACGCTGTTTCCAGTAAATGCAAGTGTATGTGATGTATGCAGTGGAAATACAGAATGCAATTTGCCATTATTGACAAGCTGCCAGTCGGTACCGGTTATATAAGTAAAACTAATCTCTCCCGTATTTTCAATCGTGGTCTCACTTTGCTCAAATACACCATCAAAGATTGATAGGGTAGTCCCGGGATTGATAGATAGTTCGGCTCCATTTACCGTCATTTCACGGATGATGGCACTTGTTACATCAAATATTACGCTATGGGGAGACTCAATAAGGACACAGTCATTGACACCCGGTACTTGCATATGGTCCCAGTTATCAGCCTGACTCCAGAGTGAGTCCCCTTTCCCATTCGTAAAGGTGAAAAGAGTACCACCCATGCTACATTGTGCGGTAAGGGTGACGGGCATGTAGTGCAGTAGAGTAAAGAAGAGGGCAATCAGTAGATTCTTCATCATTGGTGTTTTTGTGACACTAAGAAACAGACAGGAATGCAAAACTCGACTATACTTAGGTACAGTCTGTCTGGATTTGGGATTCTGCCGGATACTACCACCGCCTTCTGTGCCTCTATCATTCTTTAATCCATTCGAGGAGGATGTTTTGGTAACGTTTTTACGTCTCCGGGTCACTAATAGATAATCTTGCTAGCTAGAGATTAAATTCACCCCCTGCAGGAACCCCATTCTTGCGAGGATTTTAAAAAAACCAAAAAATAAAATCATTATGGCTAAGAAAAAAGATGAAACCAGGAATGCAGATCTTGAATGGTTCAGATCTTCTGATGATGTTCACAAAACTACAATCAACGGACTGGTAGATGGCCCGGCAAGGTATGCATTTACGGATAAAGAGGTGACGTATTCTATTGTAGATGGTGTTCCCATTTTTGAGGGAGACATTGCTCTGGGACTGGAAGGTGATGTGCCGGCAGATGTGCCAGAAGGAGTGGAATTTGCGGTGGCAATTACCGGACAACAATATCGATGGCCCAATGGTGTGGTTGCCTATACAATTCAGTCTAGTCTACCTAACAAAGATCGAATATCCAACGCCATTGCAGAAATACAGGCAAATACCAGCATCAAATTCGTGAAAAGGACTTCAGCAAATGCATCAGACTTTCCGAACTATATTGAATTCTTTGCAGGCTCGGGTTGCTGGTCATATGTGGGGATGCGAGGAGGTAAGCAGCAAATATCTTTGGCAGCGGGATGTGGAAATGGCTCCACGATTCATGAAATTCTGCATGCGCTTGGCATGTGGCATGAGCAAAGCAGGGAGGATAGAAATTCCTTTGTGACAATCAATTGGGATAATATCCAGGATGGACGAGAACACAATTTCAATCAGCACATTTTGGATGGTACGGATATAGGTATATATGACTATGGATCCATCATGCATTACGGTCGTTTTGCCTTTAGTAAGAATGGACAGCCGACGATTGTGCCTAAGAATGGGAATGCAATCGGACAGCGTAACGGTCTCAGTATCCGTGATATTTTGGGAGTTGGTGAGTTGTACCCTGGTACATGGTTACAGGGAGAGTACACAATTCAACAGAAATCCAATAATCGATTTCTCGACGCACACGAATCATCGGGTCGTGATTTCGAGGTGGTGACCCGGACATCACAAAATAATAATACACAACGCTGGGAGTTGACACCCATCGGAAGGGTTTACACGATTCAGCAGGCAAGTTCGGGTAGATTCCTGGATGCCCATGAATCATCGTCCAATGATTTTTCAGCAGTGACTCGTACTGTTCAGAATAATGATACGCAGCTATGGATTGTAACACACCAGGATGACACATTGGGTAGATACACCATTCAGCAATTGAGTAATGGTCGATTTCTGGATGCACATGTGGTTTCGGGTCAGGATTTTAGTGTGGTCACCAGGGCTGCACAGAACAACGATACCCAAAACTGGTCGTTACTGCCATTGGGTAATAATCGGTTCCATGTACAACAAGTAAGCAACCGCCGTTTTTTAGATGCCCATGAAACATCAACTAATGATTTCTCCGCAGTAACCCGACCTGAGCAGAATAATGCCACCCAGGAATGGATTTTTGTACCGAAAGGAGCTGTCTACACGATCCAGCAGAAAAGTAGTTTGAGATTCATGGATGCCCATGAAACAGCTACAAGAGATTGGAGTGTAGTGACAAGAGGTCCTCAGAATAATGCTACTCAAAGGTGGGTTATCATGCCGTACAATGGTACCTCATTTACGATTCAGCAGGCTATCAATGGTAGATACCTGGATGCTCATGAACATTCAGGGCAGGACTTTGGCTGTGTTACCCGATCCAGGCAAAATAACAATACACAACGATGGATCATAAAGAAGGTGTAGGACTTGTATCGCGCTGCCAGTGATGTTACTTCTAAATTGCAGGATCTGGTACCTTATAACTTTCTTATTATTAGGATGTATGAACTTGAATAAAGATCAGAAAGCTCCCCCTCTCCTCGAAGGGGAGCTCCTGCTCGAAAGTGAAACTTCCAACGGGCTATTTGAGGTTAAGGTCAGCATTCTGGATGTTACCCATGTTGATGCGGCTTCCATCCTAAAGGCAGAATCTGTTGAGAGAATCGAGCTGCGAGATGGCCAAACGCGTATACCCTTCAGGGTCTATGGATCTGGTCCTGATCCTGGGAAAAAATACATCGTAGCAGCCACCATTTCAACCCAGGATGGAAAGACAGAAAGTCAAACAATCTATCGTACTACCCAGGCAATACCCGTGCTGCTTGAAGAAGACCCTGAAACTCTTGAAATTCCACTTACATATATTAAGTGAGAAAAGAAACACTTGTACCGGAAAATATTGAGTCTTGGAATCAATAAGTTAATACTGGTCAATATGACTATCTTATAGCTCACCAGTATCTTACAGATCCATGAGGAAACAAATTGTGATCACTTTCTTATTAATACTACAAGGCCATTTTGTCTTTGGCCAAAGGACAAATGATATTCATTATTCAGCTTTTACCATTGAGCAACAGAAATTACTAACTGATTGCATGGAATCACTTCCAAATCATGCGCAAGTGTCCGTTGCAATTATTGAAAATGGAATGGCTACG
>JAUILM010000286.1 GCA_030432855.1 Bacteroidia bacterium | reverse complement strand
ATTAACATGCCTGAGATGGATGGTCTTACCCTTCTGTCGAAATTAGCCCAAAAAAGTGCCTTGCTAAAGTCGGTGATTGTGAGTGCGTATGGTGACATGGACAACATTCGGACTGCCATGAATCTGGGTGCGTTTGATTTTATTACCAAGCCCATCAATTTCTTAGATCTGGAAGTGACGATCGAAAAAACAATTAAGCATGTAGACCAGCTACGAAAGACGGTGAAGGCACTGAAAGAAAATGACATTCTGAAAATGTATGTTGATGAGACCGTGTTAAATTTCATGGGCACCCGTGAATCTGAGGCTGCTCTCACCGCCAACGAAAGTATTGAAGGATCAGTGGTATTTATAGATATCTGTGGATTTACCCGTCTCAGTGAAACCGCCTCTGCAGACCATGTGGTTCACCTTCTCAACACTTACTTTGATCTAATCGTAAACGAAATCATAGAGCATAAGGGGCTGGTAGACAAATTTATGGGTGACTGTGTGATGGCTATTTTCCGAGGTGAATACCACCTGGATCGGGCGATTGAAGCAGCCCTTGAAATCCGTAAGAAAATCGCCACCTTGCCTCAGGTCAGTGAACATATATCACACAGCCCAGCTGTATCTATCGGAATAAATTGCGGAGAAATGATATCGGGTAATATTGGCTCTGCGAAACTAAGACGACTGGACTTTACCGTGATAGGTGATGTAGTCAACACAGCTCAGAGACTGCAGTCTACAGCGTCAGAGGGTCAAATAATAATCAGTGACCACTGCTACCAGCAAATTAAAAATTCATTTAATTGCTCCCCGGTTGGTGAAGTCGGTTTAAAAAACAAAGCCAAAAAATTGATGATTTATGAAGTACTGGAATAGCTAGTGTTGCAATTAGTAAATTAGCACACTCCGGGATTCGTCCTTAAGTACGCTTATTTAATAATGACAATACGGGCATTTCTTGATATTCACGTCATTCAATTTGACAATAGAACGATCGTCTTTAGAGCCAGCGTTTTTTCTTAAAAAAGAAAAGCATACCTAACACAATGCAGAGCATAACGGCTAAAAGGACAAAATATCCATAGCGATATCCCAGCTCAGGCATATGCTGAAAATTCATCCCATATAATCCTGCCAGAAATGAAATCGGTACAAATATCGCTGTAATCACCGTCAAAAATTGCATGATGCGATTCATTTTCATACTCATCTCCGAAAGATATAAATCCTGCAAGCCGGTGATCACATCCCGGAGCGTATCAATGGTGTCCAGCACCTGATACGTATGATCGTACAAGTCTCTCACATAGATCAGGGTCTCAGGGTCTACCATCTGTGAAGAGGTCCTGGTAAACTGGCCAACCGCTTCTCGCAGAGGTGCGATAGATTTTCGCAGTCTAAGAAGTTGCTTTTTCAAAGTGTACACTTCTGATTTATCGATGTCCTCAGGGTTGGTATATATGCCCTCCTCCATATTTTCAATGGATGTCTCGAGATGGTCCAGTACATGAAAATATCGATCCACCACATAGTCCATCAGCGCATAGGCCAGATAATCCCCACCCTTTCGACGAATACGACCTTGAGCTGCCACCAGGCGATCACGTACAGGTTTAAAATAATCGCTCTCATCTTCCTGAAAGGAAAGTACAAAGCCCTGACCACAGTAGATTGCCATCGATTGGGGTTTGACCTTCTTTCGCGTTTCATCGTAGTCAAAGGCCTTCAAAGCCATGAATATGCCCGTCGGGTATTCAGTGTATTCAGGTCTTTTGTACACATCCACTACATCCTCCAGCACCAGTGGGTGCATGCCAAATCGTTCAGCGATGGTATGCATGAGTTTTTCATCATGTAGCCCACGCACGTCGTACCATTGGATGATATCTGGTCGGGATTCATGTATAGGGATTCGAGTAGTCTCCTCATATGTTTCCTGCTTAAGTACCTCATCATTGTACTCCATGTACGTGATACGGACAGACAACAAATGCTTTTGGCCAGTATACATGATAGTGCCCGGAGGTAAGCCCGTCTGACGCTTCTTTTTTACACCTTGCTTTTTAGTCATGCCCTTTTCCATTCTTACTAATTGTAATCACTTGCTTGAGTACCGAAATGATACAAAAAATTGCTAGCTTATCGTTGCAAGCTAAATCGGGTCCATCCCAAAAGTTGTTAAATTCTCATCGCCATTTTTGAGAATGGCTTGAAAAGTTAAACAAATAAAAACTTGCGATTTTTCAATTCTACTATTACCGTATAATATGAATACACTACAAGGTAAGACAGCCATCATTACAGGTGGAGCCCGGGGTATTGGCAAGGCAACCGCTACACTATTTCGGCAGCAAGGTGCCCATGTAATAGTATGGGATATTTTCCCTGAGTCAGATAGTATAACGCGAGACTTGGTAAAAAATAACATGACCTATCATGAAGTAGATGTCACAATTACCGAGCAAATTAGATCATCCACTACTGAAGTGATTGACCGATTTGGTAAAGTTGACATCCTGATAAATAATGCCGGTATCACGCAGGACCGTACCTTTCTCAAAATGTCAGAAGAAACCTGGAAAAAGGTCATTGATGTAAATCTGCATGGTGCTTTCAATGTGACTAAAGCCATACTCCCCGTCATGAAGCAAGCCGGATATGGGCGGATCATATCTGCTTCCTCTATTAATGGATTTCTGGGGGCCTTTGGACAGACCAACTACGCCGCTTCAAAAGCAGCATTGGTAGGCTTTAGTAAAGCCCTGGCAAAGGAAGTAGGTAAGTACGGTATCACCGTCAATGTGATAGCTCCGGGATTTATTGCTACCGATATGACCGATCAAATGCCCAAACATGTCCTTGAGCAAGCCCTTGGCCAAATACCCGTGGAACGGGTAGGTACTACAGAAGATATAGCTCATGGCTACCTGTATCTGGCATCAGAAAATGCGGGATTTGTCAATGGGTCTGTACTGCATATAAATGGCGGAGTATTCTGACCCAATGCCCGGTATTTCTATTTTAACATTTCTTCCATATGGAATTTTGTGATCCACTTCTTCTTTAAAGTGAATTCAATACCTGTCCTGGGATACTAATTACTTAAAAAGGATCACTTCAAAAAAACCGCGATTTATGAAACAATACTATGTATTAATGGCATTCCTATGCCTCATGGGAAATGCAAACGCTCAGATTGAAATCCATTGCCCTGAAACTGTGGATCTTGGGTGCAATCCAGTCTTCAGAGAGGATCTTCCACCCGCTGATCCGTCGACCATTCGATACAAGAGTGCATGTGATGGAAAAATAAACTTTCAATACAAAGATGATCTATCCATAAAAGATCAGACGAATTCTCTGACCAGAACCTGGACCCTAACTGATGACTGTGGCTCTAAAGCCACCTGTCAACAGACCTTTATTTGGATCAATGACACAAAACCACCTGTTTTTCACAATTGCATAGATGATTTGATACTTGAGTCCGAATATCCCTGCAATCCCGATCTTGATGACTATATTCCTAAGCCCGATGCGACAAAGTTCGACGTCACGGATAATGCCGGTGAAGTGCATGTGTTTCACAAGCACGATGAGATCATATCTAAGTCCAGCGACTGTCTTCAGGTGTTGCAGAGAACGTATGAAGCAGTAGATGCATGTGGTAATACCACGCAATGCCACGAATATTATCGCTGGTATAGTCCGCAGTTCACATTATTTCTTTGTCCACCCGATAAATTTCTGGGTTGCAATCCGGATTTAAAATTGGAATTTGCAGCGCTGGATCGGGCATTTGAAAAAAATGTGAAGAGCAATTGTAAGTACACCATTGACATTCAAAACAGCTCCATCAATGTAGTAGGTTGCACCTATAGTCTCACCAGAAAGTATACTGTCTACAATCTATGCGACGAGGAAGAAATCGTTTGCTATCAACAGGTAAGCTGGATAGAAGATATAGATGCTCCCGTGGTGGTCTCCGGACCAGAAGACTGGGACCTGGGATGTAATCCTTCACACATACCGGGACCCGATACATCTCTATTTCAGGTGGATGACTGTTCTCACGTTTTTATCAGTCACTACAAGGATCAGTCTCTCACCTCGAAATGTCAGCAATACATTACCCGCTATTACAAGATTACGGATGCATGTGGCAATGAAAATCTCTATTCTCACCTTATTTCCTGGAAAGTGGATACTGAAGCTCCCCAGGTCTCATGCCCGGCACCACTCGACCTGGGATGCAATCCCGCTAGCATACCCGCACCTGACACCTCCATTATAAAAGCGACTGATGCATGCGGTATTGCCAGTATTCAAATGGTAGCCAGCAGCATTCTATTTGATCCCGTGCACTGCACCTATTCACTACATCGTACGTATGAGGTTACTGATTATTGTGGTAATAGTACTACCTGTGATCATGATATATTTTGGAAGGAAAACGATCAAATACCGTACATCATACAATGTCCGGCTGACACTTTTCTTGGTGCCCATCCCGATCCTATGGATTTTATCACCTCACCACAAGTACAGCCTTTTTATGTACAGGCATACTGTAGCACACCGACGACCTGGTCTGAACTAGGGCCCGTGCAAGCATCCGGGTGTATATATTCATTGACAAAGACTTATTTTGTTGAGGACGATTGTGGCAATATCAACAGTTGCGATCAGGTGTATTACTGGGTTGATACATCAGAAATAAATCTTGAAATTCCGGAAGATATTTCCCTGGAATGCTACGAAGATCTTAACGATTTCTTCCCGACCTATGCGCCTGGTGACACGATTGATAGTATTCCTTGCGCAGGGATATATCTCATTTTCACCGAATCAGGTATTGATCCCATTTTGGATATCGGAAATTGTATTGGTTGGATAGATTTATTGTATGAAATCGTTGGTCCTGACTTTTCTGTACCTCATGTACAACATATAGAGTGGGACTTAAACCTACCCTATGCCGGATGCCATTGTATTGATGATATCACATTAGAAGGAAGACCGCAATCCCTACTATTGGATAATAGGCCCTCGGAGGAATGGAACATATACCCCAATCCGGCGAAGGAGTTCATTTTCCTGGAGCGAAGTAGGGATATTGAAGTAGCAACGACTGTGAAAATATTAAATATCACCGGTCAGGAAATACGTCAGGAAATCCTACAGAGAGATAGTGGATCGAAGAGACAAATAGACATCTCTCATTTTGATCCCGGAATTTACTTTGTAAAGATTGGGGATGGAAAGCCCTTAAAATTTGTCAAACAATAAGTCAAAAGCCAGGTAGAAATTCTACCTGGCTTTAATTTTTAGTCCAACCATAATAATACCTTTTTTAGTTGAGCATGCGATCCAATTTCCAGGCAGATATTTGCTCCAGTATATTGATTTGTAGTTCCTCATCCATAGAATAAGAAAAATACATCATCTGTCTGGTAAATAGTTTCCAGGTGTTTTGATCTTCATCAAAACGTGCTATAATATATTCTTCAACAGATGCCGTGATAGTATCGTTTTCATCATCAAGTACAACATTATCCTCACCGTGAGATAATTGTAAATTTTCCACAAGCATTTCGGTATATTCATCCATGAAGGGAATTTGAATAATATATGAGATCCTGACAGGTGCATATTTAATCCCATCAAAATCGATTTCATCTCCACTCTCAACAAAGGTACTGTTGCTAATCTCCATAGGCATGGCATCATCTCCCATCATCGCGGCCATCACCCCTTCCGCCATTTCTTCCGGAGTCATTTCTGTGAAAATTGCGTGATCAAGATGACTTACCAGTAAAGCATAATCTTCGGTTTCGATTGCACTCAAATAACTTTCGACAACCGATTGGAGAGAATTTGTCTGCGCCTGAACAGATAAAGTGGCAACACAAAGAATAAGGCAGTGAAATAGGTATTTCATTATACAGGATTTTAAAGTTTTAAAAATTGAATTAATTGCTTTCAATCCTGTATAGGAAAAGCTAGTAAATGGTCATCAAATTTTCCTTCAAAAAAATAAGCACTTTACTTTGCGTGCGAATTCCTGGAAGTAGGATAGAACACCTGATCTATCTCCCTTACGTTACCTTACGTTTTGCTCTTAAGTTTTATGACAACTACGCCGTTGGCTCCTCGCACACCGTACATACTGGTTTCTGAAGGAGTCTTCAGGACAGAAATACGGGCGATTTCGGCGACCGGCACCATGCTGGATACGGCGGAAAGTCCACCATCGATTGCCTGACCATTCACAACAAATAGTGGTTCATTATTTCCATACATAGAAGAAACACCATGTACCCGAACCTGGGCATTTCGTCCGCTGCCTTGTATCGACAAACCGGATACCTGCTGTAAATGATCGGCAAGTGTCATTGATTCATTGTAACCTTCATCTTTGACTGACATTTTTTCATCGTCAGCAAGGACGGAAGATCCTCCGGTGGTAGCGCATCCTGCTAAAAGGGCCGCCAGTGACATAAGTGCAACTTGAAGTAATTGTTTCATAGTTTTCATTTACTTCAGAAGTTAAGACTTTTCTCCTAAAAAGCGAGTGATATCGTGCTTACTATTGCCAGACCAGCGTATCGTTGTAGGAGAGATGATAGCTCATTAAGGTAGCTTTAAACTCCTCTTCGAAAGAGATATGCTTGTGATATCTATGTTGATTTCTGATAAAGTCTTTGATTGAATCAATTTGAGTCTCACCCACTGAAAAGATTCCATAGCTACCCTGCCAGGCAAATTTCTTATAGCGTCCACCCTGCTTCCTGATCCATTGCGTACTCTCTGTCTTAATAGACTGTACCAATATCTCCTGGCTAACATAAGGGTGCAGTCGGCATAGGATATGGATGTGGTCCGTATACCCTCCTACTTCCACTGCCTTACATTTTAACCTTTTGCAAATCTTCCTGATTTTTGTGTGCAATTTTTGTTCAATCTCCTCATCAATCATCGGTTTGCATTGCCGGGTACTAAATGTCAGATGAACGTAGACCTTAGATCTTACTTGTGCCATGTGTTGAGTGTTTTCTTCATTTTATCCTACTGTACTTATAAATCAAAACTCTATTATTGCATGGTTGTTCGTCACCACCTGCAGATCTCTTAAGATATGGAAGTAGAATCAAAGCACCTGGAACGTTATGCTGATTGGCTGGATACCAAGTTCCGAATTCCTGGAACGAACATCACTTTCGGGTTAGATTTCATCATCGGTCTATTTCCCATTGTAGGAGACATATTCACACTAGGATTATCCGGA